>CAYUAK010000231.1:0-19122 GCA_964442765.1 uncultured Tannerella sp.
GTGTTCAGTTCGGGGTCGAAATATTGCATTTTCTTGCCGGAGTATTTTTCGTGCTGCGAAAGGTCGAAGTCCGTCCGGCTATGGATACCTTCTACCTCTTTGAAGCCGAAAGGCATCTCAAACTCAATATCGGTAGCTGCATTGGCATAGTGCGCCAATTTGTCATGGTCGTGGAAACGATATTTATGGTCGCCCAACCCTAACGCGCGATGCCAGCGCATACGGATATCTTTCCACTTAGCAAACCATTCCAGCTCTTCGCCCGGTCGGACAAAAAACTGCATCTCCATCTGTTCAAATTCGCGCATACGGAAAACGAACTGCCTTGCTACTATCTCATTACGGAAGGCTTTTCCTATCTGGGCGATACCGAAAGGTATTTTCATGCGTCCCGTCTTTTGCACATTGAGGAAGTTGACGAAGATACCCTGCGCCGTTTCGGGGCGCAGATAAATTTTCGAGGCGCCTTCGGCTGTCGAACCCATCTCGGTAGCGAACATCAGGTTGAACTGCCGGACATCCGTCCAGTTACGCGAACCGGAAACAGGGCATACAATCTCGCAATCGACGATGAGCTGACGCAACGCTTCCAAGTTATTATCGTTTAATGCCTGCGTGAAACGGGCATGAACCTCATCGCGCTTCGCCTGATTTTCAAGGACGCGGGCGTTTGTCGAGCGAAACTGCAACTCGTCGAAGGAAGCGCCGAAACGTTTGGCTGCTTTCTCAACCTCTTTGTCTATCTTTTCATCGATTTTGGCAAGGTGTTCTTCAATTAACACATCGGCGCGGTACCGTTTCTTGCTGTCTTTGTTATCAATCAAAGGGTCGTTGAAAGCATCGACATGCCCGGACGCCTTCCATATCGTCGGGTGCATAAAGATAGCCGAATCGATACCTACTATATTGTCGTTCAGTAAGGTCATGCTGTCCCACCAATACTTTTTTATGTTGTTTTTCAACTCGACGCCGTTCTGACCATAATCATAAACCGCCCCTAAGCCATCATAAATTTCGGACGAAGGAAACACAAAACCATATTCCTTGCAGTGAGAAACCAACTTTTTAAACACATCATCCTGTTGTGCCATAAGAGAAATCATTTTTAAGAGGCTGCAAAGATAGGGATTTTTTTAAAAATAATTGAGAATTTGTCCTTTTTTCTCTAAGGCAACCGCCGAAGATGCCCTTGCCCAAATCGATAACATCCCCCTGTATAGGGTGTCAAAAAATTGGAGTAGCCTTCAGTAAGAAAGAAAAAGGCATCAAGCAATGGCTATCAACATTATAACAACAGCATCCAACCTACTGACTACTCTTAAGCTCTAACAGTTGGATTTTCTTTTCCGCCCTTGTTTTTTCTTTTTTAAGCGAATCAATAGCGCCCAAAACAAGCGCTAACTCACAGGTGGCACGGATGGCTTTTTTATCGACGTCGGAGAGGTAAAGAGAGAAGGCACGCCCGCCGGTATAGGTTGCTTTGATACGTTCTTTCTCGTTGATTATCATCACAAAATCGGCAATCGACTTGCAATGGTCCCCTTTGTATGTGACCACTTCGGTTGTATTACCCAAATCCTGAAAGCGATAGTTAAGGCCTCCACTGTAAGGGATGGAAGGCGTATTCGCAAAAGCGCCATCATTGGTTGAAAAATGAAGGCCGGTATGGTTTATCGGCGACCTGCCAAAATAAACGCTTGCCATGTACATCTCGCCCGCTTCGTCGACGCCGCACCGGACATAGCTGCGCGCGATGTTTCGCTCAACCGTCATCGTACTCCAGATATATTTGCCGATGTCGTCATAAGTCTCATTTTTTTCAAAAACGAACCCTTTTTTCAAGTCGGAAAGAGAGGTGATAAGGATAGGAGTCAGACTGTCGCAATACGCAATATTACGCTCACATTCGCCGCGCTCCACCTGTCGCATAAGAACGAACGCCTGTTTACGTGCAGCCAGCTCGCGCGGAAACAGGATATGAATCGAATCAATAACGATTTTAGCCGTGATGAATTGCTGGTTTTCATACAAAGCCTTCGCCTCATCCAACCGTCTTTGGGCTTCTTTTCTTTCTTTGCCACAGCCGGTTATGAAAAATAATACAACAAAAACTCTTAGAACGAACTTGTACATAGCCTTCTTTTATTTAAATATTCGGTTGCAAAGTTAATAGTTTCTATTGAAATAAAAATCTAAATTGTATTATCTTTGCACGCTCAAATAGGCAAAAAAATGTATTATAGTACAGAAGAGATATTAACGCGACTGCAAAGCGAACCGTTTCTAATGATTTCGGACCTGGCAGACAGACTACATTTGGAAACATACCTGATAGGCGGTTATGTTCGTGATTTATTTCTGGGACGTCCATCGAAAGATATTGATATTGTGACGGTTGGGAGTGGTGTGACGTTAGCCAATGCGGTGGAGAAAGAGTTCGGTAAGGAAGCGACAATTTCCGTTTATAAAAATTTCGGGACAGCGCAGGTCTCCTACAAAGATTGGAACATAGAGTTTGTGGGCGCTCGTCGTGAATCCTACCATTGGGACAGCCGCAAACCGGTTGTAGAAGACGGTACCTTAGAAGACGACCAGAACCGGAGAGATTTCACTATCAATACCTTAGCCTTATGTCTGAATAAAGGCCGTTATGGCGAGTTAGTCGACCCTTTTGGAGGGATAGACGACTTGGACAACCTGCGTATTGTGACGCCATCCGACCCGGATGTGACGTTCAGCGATGATCCGTTACGCATGATGCGTGCCATTCGTTTTGCTTCCCAATTAGGTTTTTTTATTGACCCCGATACGTTTGACGCTATCCAGCGAAACAGGAAACGCATAGAAATCATCTCACAGGAAAGGATTGTCGACGAACTCAATAAAATAATTCTCTCACCGAAGCCTTCTATTGGTTTTGAGTTATTGGATAAGGTTGGTCTGCTTGAAATCATTTTGCCCGAACTGAGTGCTTTGAAGGGTGTTGAAACTAAAGAAGGCTATGGACACAAGGATAATTTTGCGCATACCTTGCTGGTTGTCGACAAGCTGAGCAAGACATCGGCGCATCTATGGCTTCTATGGAGCGCCTTGTTGCACGACATCGCCAAGCCGATAACGAAACGCTTTGATAAACAGCTTGGATGGACATTTCATAATCACAACTTCATTGGGGAAAAGATGATACCCCGCTTGTTTAAGAAAATGAAATTGCCCCAAAATGAAAAGATGCGCTATGTGCAAAAGATGGTTGCCTTACACATGCGCCCTATCAATTTAGCCGACGAGGAAGTGACCGATTCGGCGGTTCGACGATTACTCTTTGATGCAGGCGATGATATTGACGACCTGATGCGTCTTTGTGAAGCCGATATAACCAGTAAGAACCCCGACAAGGTGCGTCGTTTCCTCGAAAACTTCCGTATCGTCCGCGAGAAAATGGTCGAAATAGAAGAAAAAGACCGCATCCGAAACTTCCAGCCGCCGGTATCGGGCGAAACAATCATGGAAATATTTAGCCTTCCGCCCTCAAGACCTGTCGGTGAGATTAAGGAAGCTATCAAGAACGCGATACTTGATGGCATCATTCCTAATGAAAAGGAGGCGGCCATCCAATTCATGTATCAACAAGCTGCCCAAATGGGTATTTATCCCCTGTAACACACGCGGTTTTTTAAACACAGAGACATAGAGAACACAGCGTTTCACAGGGTATAAAATCATTAAATTGTCCATTCTGACCATGTTAAAAACTATGTAATAACCGCTAATCTGGTTAATATATGTAATAATATCTGCGCTTTTGGAAGAAAAAACTTAATGAAATATAAATCTTCTGTATGCCATGCAACGAAATTTGTAATGATTGCATCTTGTTAATAGAAAGTGGATCTAAACAAAAACACTTTTTTTGATACAAGACGTTCTTTTATTTGATGATTGATTAATAGAAAGCAGATTGATTTTTTTTAAGTCGTTAGTAGTTGAAATTCTTCTCCGGTGATTGAGTGAATCAATGAGAATTTTAATACAAAGTTATCAAACCGGAAAATTTGAAGTGAATAGTGAATAATAGTATTGGCAATTGACATGGGTGTATTAGTAAGTTCTAACGGCAAAAAGATTGAATAAAAGGTTATTAGTAAACAAAAGTATTAAAAATGGTGGACAAAATCCCGGCAACTAATAAAAAAAAAGTTGTCGGGATTTGTTTTTTTTTGGCTGCCTTTGCAACGGCAGGGGTTAAGAAAGCCAAGGAAAACATCCCCCTGCCCCCATTTCTTCCCTTCGGAAAGAGACACATTGATCGAATTTCATAGGAATGTTCAAAGGGGGACTAGGAGGAGTTGGGGGTTAATATAGGCGGGTGATGGTTTTTACGCCTTTTACGGCTTTCAGTTTTTTTGTTAATTGGGTTAGTGTGGCGGTATCTGAAATATTGATTTTGAATGTGCCTTGAAAGAGGCCATCGACTGAATCGATGTTTATCGAACGCAGGGAGACGTTGTTTTCTTTGCTGATGACCGATGTGATATTGGTAACAATGCTGATGTCGTCGTTGCCAACTATTTGTAAGCTAACGATATATCCGCTTGTGCCTTTTCCGCTCCATTTGGCTTGGATGAACCTGTAACCGAAGCGACTACGCATCTCTGAGGCGTTAGGGCAGTCCATCCGGTGTATTTTGATACCCTGTGTGGATACAAAGCCAAAGACGGGGTCGCCGTAAATAGGGTTACAACATTTGGCTAACTTATAATCAATGCCTGTCAGGTTTCTGTCTATCAACAAAATATCCTGTTGGTCGGAGATGTCTTTGGTTTCTATTTGGGCGACGTATGCTTCGGCGCTTCGTGTCTCCGGTTGTTCGGGTGGTTCTTTTTCTTTTTGTTCGAGTTCGATACATTCGTCGATAACTGTATTGACATCCAACTTCTCATCAGCTATGGCCGTATAAAAGTCGGTGACTGTTTTATAGCCTTTTTTCTTGATGTACCGCATAAAGACCGCTTCGTCGAGTTCTATTTTGCGATTTTTCAGCCTTCGCTGCAACTGTTCTTTAGCTAACGCTATTCTTTTGGAAAACTCTTCACGGAGCGCCTGTTTGATTTTGGAACGCGCTTTGGAGGTAGCGACAAACGATAGCCAGTCGCGCTTAGGCGTTTGGGTTGGCGAAGTGACGATTTCGATGGTGTCGCCGTTGGTGAGGATATGTTTGATAGGTACGTTTTTACCGTTTATTTTGCCCATAATACACCGGCTTCCTACCTCGGAATGGATAGCAAAGGCAAAGTCGAGGATGGTAGCGCCTTTCGACAGTTTTATCAGGTCGCCGGTGGGGGTAAACACATAAATCTCGTCCTGATATAGCTCCATTTTAAACTCCTTCATCAAGTCGAAATAGGTAGAACCTTGCACTTCGAGCGCCGCGCGTACATCGGCTAAAAACTCATCTAATCCATGTTCTTCTTTTTCGCCTTTATATTTCCAATGGGCAGCCAGTCCTTTCTCTGCTATTTCGTCCATTCGTTGGGAGCGAATCTGCACTTCTACCCATCGTTGTAACGGGCCTAATACGGTGATATGCAGACTTTCATAGCCGTTTTTTTTAGGGACGGATAACCAGTCGCGCAAACGGTTGGGATTGGGTTGGTACATATCGGTGATGACCGAAAAGGCTTGCCAGCAGTCGGAACGCTCTTTATCGGGAGGCGAATCGAGCACAACACGGATAGCAAAAAGGTCGTATATCCCCTCAAAATCAACCTTTTGTTTTTCTATCTTGTTGTTTATCGAATGGATAGACTTTGTCCTGCCTTTGATGTCAAACTGCAGCCCCTTCTCTTCCAATTTTTTCTTTACCGGTTCAATGAAACGGTCTATATAAACGTCACGCGACTGTTTAGTCTCGTTCAATTTGTCTCTAATAAAGTAATATTTAGTAGGATATAAATATTTGAGCGATAGATCTTCCAATTCGTTTTTTATCTGGTATAACCCCAAACGGTGCGCTAACGGTGCATAAAGATAGGAGGCTTCGGTCGCCAACCGGACCAGGTCTTTTTCATTCGCTAAATCTTTTCCCATCCGCATCAAGCTCAAGCGGTCAGCAATGATAATCAGGATAACACGTACATCTTCGGCAAATGAAAACAGCAGATGGTGAAAGTTTTCTGGGTTGACGGCTGTGTTTCGCGCATATAGATTAGAAGTTTTAAGTAGTCGTTCAATGATAGACGAAACATCTCTATCGAAGGTTTCTTCAATTTCTTTTAAAGAAAAGATTTTTTTCGACACCGACAGGTAGAGAAGAAGCGCTTGGATAGCAGTGCCTTTCAATCCTATCATCTTAATAGCTATCAAAGTGGCCTCTATGTTCTGTAATAACCCGTTGAGACCGGTTTGTCGACGGTCATAACATACGCTTAGATTGACAGACTTAAACAACCTGTGCAGTTTGCAAATTTCGTCTTTTTGCAGACACAGTTCCAACGCTTTCAGTAGTTCTCTATATTTAGAGAAAAAAAGTCTCTTTTCCTCTTGGGTAAAAAAGTCATGTATCGTATCAGTTTTCTTCATATAAAAGCCCGATTTTGACCGTAAAGGTAGTATTTTCCGTGATAAAAGAAAAAAATATTGAAAAATTCATTATCTTTGCGCCCAAAGAAAACATATATGGAAACACGTAGCATGATTTCGTTTGATTGGGCGTTGAAGCGCCTGCTCTGCCAAAAAGCCAATTTTGAGGTATTGGAGGGCTTTTTGAGCGAACTACTCCGCCGTAAAATCATCATCGATCACATCGGTGAGAGCGATGGAAACCAAACCGAAGAAGACGACAAATGGAACAGAGTGGATATTTTTGTTGAAGCCGATGACGGGGAATTAGTCATCATCGAACTGCAATACAACAGCGAAAAGGACTACTTTCAGCGAATGATTTACGGTGCGAGCAAAGCCTTGACGGAGCATATCCATGAAGGCCAGCCTTATCTGGCTGTTCGTAAAGTATATTCAATTAACATTGTGTATTTTGACCTTGGACAGGGCGACGATTATGTATATCATGGTATTACCAATTTTACAGGGCTACATACCCAAAATGAGTTATTACTTTCGGATGCGCAACAAAAAGTGTACGGTAAGACGATTGTGGGCGAATTATATCCTGAGTTTTATATTATCAAAGTGGGCAAGTTTAATGATGTAGCAAAAAATACGCTTGATGAATGGATTTACTATTTGAAAAACAACCGAATAAAAGATGAGTTTACTGCTCAAGGCATTGATCAGGCGCGTAAAGTTTTGGCTTATGACCGGCTTACCGAAGAAGAGAAAAAGCGTTATTGGCGTCACGTTGAAGAAAGACGCATCCGAGATGATGAGTTTAGTACGGCGTATCTCGAAGGCGAAATGAAAGGGCGGGCAGCAGAACGCATAGAGGTGCAGGAAAATATAGTTATCAAAAGCTATCAGGCAGGACTGTCGATAGAAACGATTTCAAGTATATCAGGTTTAACGCAGGAACAGATAGCTGACATCATCCAAAGATTTTTTAAAATATCATAATATGATAACACCAAGCGATTTAATACAAATTGAAGAGAGACAGTTGACGAAAGCTAAAATTGAAGAACAGTTGTTATTTTTCAAGAAGGGAGTTCCTTTTATAGCCATAAAATCAGTTGCATCGGTTGAAAAGGGCATCAGGCGACTGACAGCAGAACAACAGGGCGATTACATCCGGGCATGGGATGCGTATGTAAGTCAGGGGACAATAATTAACAAATTTATACCGGCATCGGGAGCGGCAAGCCGTATGTTTAAAGACTTAATGGCATTTCTATCTGCGCCCAATAATAAACCAGAGACAGCTTTTGAAAAAACTTTCTTCGACGGTATCACACATTTTGCATTTTTTGATATACTAAACGACTGTTGTATCAAGAACGAAGGGCGCTCTGTTTCTGAGCTGATAGACGAAGGACGATATAAAGACGTAGTAATCAATCTGATAGATAAAAATGGGTTGAATTACGGATTCCTTCCTAAAGGATTGATTTTGTTTCACAAGTATCCGGAGAGCGTGCGCACGGCTATTGAAGAACATTTAGTTGAAAGCGCACTCTATGCCAAAGACAAGGATAATAATGTGGCCATTCATTTTACGGTTTCTCCTGAGCATCTGCCCTTGTTTAAAGAATTGGTCTTTGAAAAGCAGCCTGTTTATGAGAATTTTTATAAAGTGCATTACGATATTTCCTTTAGTTTACAACAACCACATACTGACACAATTGCAGTAGACATGAATAATGAGTCGTTTCGTGATGACAACGGTCGGCTAGTTTTTCGTCCTGGGGGTCATGGAGCATTGATTGAAAATCTTAACAAGTTAGATGCCGATGTTGTCTTTGTGAAAAATATTGATAATGTTGCGACTGACGCTTTGAAAGAAGTAACCGTCCGTCTTAAGAAAACGCTTGCAGGCGTGCTGATAACGTTGCAAAAGCGGATATTCGACTATTTACGACTGATAAAAAGCGGCGGTTATACGCATAACCAAGTAGAAGAAATGATTTATTTCCTTCAAAATGAGCTGTGTATCAAGAATCCTGAGACAAAATATTTGGAAGATGCGGAACTGATTCTGTATATTAAGCAAAAATTAAACAGGCCGTTGCGGGTTTGTGGAATGGTCAAAAATACAGGCGAGCCGGGCGGAGGCCCGTTCCTTGCCGTTAATCCTGATGGAACGGTATCACCCCAGATATTAGAACAGGCACAGATAGACATGAGTGATCCGGAAGTTAAAAGGATTTTTAAGCAGAGTACCCATTTTAACCCCGTCGATTTGGTTTGTGGACTGAGGGATGTAAACGGAAAAAAATTCCATTTACCTGATTATGTGGATAAGAATGCCGTTTTTATTTCCGAAAAAAGCAAGGACGGTCGCGCTTTGAGAGCGTTAGAATGGCCCGGCTTATGGAACGGCGCTATGAGCGATTGGAATACCATCTTTGTAGAAGTACCTGTCGAAACATTCTGTCCTGTCAAAACAGTCAATGACCTTTTAAATTAATCATTAATTCTTCCCTCCAATCTTCGCCGTTTATTACAAGCAGCACGTTGAAACCACAAGCTTTGGCAGCTTGGATATTGAGGTCGCTGTCGTCAATAAATAGCGATTCGGCGGGGTCAATGCCTGCATCTTCTATCATCATCCGGTAGATTTTCAAGTCGGGTTTCGTACATTTCATTTTGTACGAAACGTAGATTTTATCAAAATAGTCGGACAGCGCCTTTCCGTTGGCTACAAACCCGGGCGTATTAGCCCAGTCTATGAGAATAGGGTTGTTATTTGTCAGCAACAAAACGCGGTACTTCTTTCTCAGTTCCTGAATAAATTCTAATTTATAGATTGCTGGAGGGGATATGATGCTTTTCCAGGCCGTTATAATTTCTTCTGTCGAAATAGCCTTGCCAACATGTTGGCATAAAAGACGGCAAAATTCGTCGGTATCAATAACACCATTTTCGAAGTCGATGTAAATGCCTTTGTGGTGGTAAGTATCGATAAGCCTGTCGGCATCATGCACGCCAAGCGCCTGAAAGTTACGAATAGCTCTTTCACGGTGGACGTCAACGATAACGCCACCCATGTCAAAAATTAAGTTTTTAATCATAGCAATACTCCCCCTTTGAAGGGGGCAGGGGGATGTATCATTTTAATCTAACGAATGGATAACTAATCCCGAACGCAGTTTGGGTTCAAACCAAGTCGTTTTGGGCGGCATGATATAGCCGGAATCGGATATATCAATCAACTGTTTCATTGATACCGGATAAAGCGCCAGCGCTACCCGCATCTCACCGCTATCGACCCGTTTTTTCAATTCGCCAAGCCCTCGGATACCACCAACGAAGTCGATTCGTTTGTCGGTTCGCAGGTCTTTGATACCTAATATCTTATCTAATATCAGGATGGACGAGACGGTTACATCTAAAGTTCCGATTGGGTCGTTGTCGTCGTATCGTCCCGGTTTGGCTGTCAAGGCATACCAGTTACCGCATAAATAAATAGAGAACTCATGGAGGCAGGAAGGTTTAAAAATTTCGATGCCTTTCTTCTCTACGAAAAAATCTTCCGTCAGCTTTTGGAGGAACTCGTCGTCCGATAGGCCGTTGAGGTCTTTGACAACGCGGTTGTAATCGATGATAGTCAGTTGGTTATCGGGGAAGCAGACAGCCATGAAATAGTTATACTCTTCTTCGCCCGTATGTGTCGGATTTTGTTTGGCCTTTTCGTTCCCTACAAGCGCTGCGGCAGCCGAGCGGTGATGGCCGTCGGCGATATAAAGCGCCGGCATAGCAGCAAATAATTCAGTGATTGTAACGATGACGTCGTCGTCACGAACTATCCAAAAAGTATGTCGAAATCCGTCATTTTTGGCTACGAAGTCATACTCAGGCGCTTCAGCGATATATCTCGTGACGATAGTATCAATAGCAGCTTGATGTGGATAAGCAAAGAAGACCGGCTCGATATTGGCATTATTGATGCGAACATGTTTCATGCGGTCTTCTTCCTTATCTCTTCGGGTCATCTCATGTTTTTTTATCTTGCCTGTCATGTAATCATCTACATAGACACAAACAACTAACCCGTATTGGGTACGTCCGTTCATGGTCTGTGCATAGATGTAATATTGTTCCTTATCGTCCTGTACGAGCCAGCCATTAGACTTGAATTTACGATAGTTAGACGCCGCTTTTTCATATACTTCTGGCGCATGTTCGTCGGTACCTTCTGGGAAATCAATCTCCGGTTTGATGATATGATAGAGTGATTTCTCATTATCGCCCGCTTCTTCGCGTGCTTCGGCAGAGTTCAGGACGTCGTATGGACGCGACTGTACTTCTTCTACCCATTCTTTTGGAGGACGAATGCCTCTGAAAGGTTTGATATTCACAATGGTTAGTTATTAATGATTAATGATTAAAGATAAATTCCTAATTATTAATTCTTAATTGCTTCACTTCGTAAAGCGAACTTCGTTTCCTAATTGACTTGGAAGGTGCGGTCGCCGTCTTGCAGGAACTTGACTATCTGTCGGGCTGCGGCTAAGCCGGCGTTGATATTCGCTTCGGCTGTTTGCGCTCCCATCTTAGCGGGCGTACTGAAATAGCGTCCGGGAAATTTGGCAAGTAGCGTGGCGTGATTTTTCGGCATGATGTCCGATAGATACTTGAAATCAGCGCGGTCTTCCATAATTTTTTCCAAATCGGCTTCATTGATAACCTCTTTGCGGGCTGTGTTTATCAACATCGCATTTTTAGGCATTTTCGATAGCAACGAATAGTTGATAGCATTTTTTGTCTCAGCCGTTGCGGGAATATGCAGGGAAATGAACGGGCATGTTTCGTACAGCGCTTCGGCTGAGCCTAACGCTTTGACGCCGTCCTGTTCGATGGCTGATGCCGGAAAATATGCGTCGAATGCATAAACATCCATGCCGAAGCCTTTGGCTATACGGGCGACGTTGCGTCCTACATTACCATACGCATGAATACCCAATTTTTTGCCTAACAGTTCTGTGCCTGATGAGCCATCGAACAGTTTGCGGACGCCGTAGACCATCAAGCCCAAAGCCAGCTCGGCGACAGCATTGGCATTTTGTCCGGGTGTGTTCATCACGCAAACGTTATGTGCGGTGGCAGCAGCCAGGTCTACGTTATCATAACCGGCGCCGGCGCGAACTACTATTTTGAGATTGGTAGCTGCCTCTATCACTTCATTGTCGATGAGGTCACTGCGGATGATAATGGCGTCCACTTCTTTGCCAGCCTCTAACAACTGCGCTTTTTCGGTATATTTCTCCAAAAGCGCCAGTTCCATCCCTGCATTTTCTATTATTTCACGAATCCCTTTTACGGCTATTGCGGCAAAGGGTTTATCTGTTGCGATAAGTATTGTCATAAATAAAAAAAAGATTTAAAAATTTATAAAATTAACACCTGAAACCTGAAACATCCCCCTGCCCCCCTGTCTGTCGGCAGACAGAGCTTCAAAGAGGGACTGAATCCTATTTACTCTTTTCAAAGGCTTGCATAATTTCGACTAATGCCTGGACGCTTTCGACGGGTAGCGCGTTGTAGGTCGAGGCGCGGAAGCCGCCCACCGACCGGTGTCCTTTTATCCCTACCATGCCGGCTTTGGAGGCGAAAGAATTGAACTCGCTTTCTAACTCTGTGTAGTCGTCGTTCATCACAAAACAGATGTTCATCAGTGAGCGGTCTTCGGCGACGGCTGTCCCTTTAAACAGTTTGTTGCGGTCGATCTCGTCATACAAGATAGCCGCTTTTACTTCGTTTTTCTTTTGCATAGCAGGAATACCGCCTAACTCCTTGTACCATTTAAGCGTTTGTAATGCGGCAAAGATAGGTACTACCGGCGGGGTGTTATACATCGAATCATTATCGATATGAATCTGGTAATTCAACATCGAAGGGATGGGGCGGTCGACTTTGCCTAACGCCTCTTTGCGAATAATGACGACGGCAACGCCGGCAGGGGCTAAATTCTTCTGGGCGCCGGCATAAATGATGTCGTACTTGGAGACATCTATCGGACGTGAAAAAATGTCGGACGACATATCGGCTGCAAGCGGAATCGAGACTTCGGGGATAGTATGTAACTGTGTCCCGAAAATGGTGTTGTTGGTAGTGATATGAAAATAGTCCGAGTCATCGGAAACGGTATAATTCTTAGGGATATAACAATAGTTTTTATCTTTGGATGAAGCGACGACCTCTACTTCGCCAAATATTTTTGCTTCTTTGATTGCCTTTGAAGCCCATGTACCCGAATCTAAGTAGGAGGCCTTCTTTTTCAATAGATTATAGGGTACCATACAAAACTGTAGACTTGCTCCTCCTCCAAGGAAGATGACTTCGTGGGATGCCGGTACATCCAATAGTTCCTTAACTAAATTACGAGCTTCATCGCTGACAGCAATAAACTCTTTTCCTCTGTGCGAAACCTCCATGAGCGATAACCCTGTATCGGCGAAATTCAATATCGCTTCTGCCGTGTTCTTAACTGTGTAATCACTTAAAATCGAAGGACCTGCAAAAAAATTATGCTTCTTCATCTGTGTAAAAATTTATTTGTTTAATTGTATAAAAACGGCTGCAAAGGTACGAACTTTTTTTATTTGAGTAGATAAAAAATTAAAAAAAATCACGGGTGAATGGTTTTTTGGGCAAAAAACAAAACCAAGCCCATTTCGCCTGTATATAAACTCGGATTGTCCAAAAAACTGCCATTAATCAGCAAAATATTCGCAATACACTGAAGGCAGGTATTGAAAAGACCCCCAACTCCCTCTTTAAGGGGGCAGGGGGATGCTTTTCCGACTTGTCAACTCGTGAATCGGTTTTTGTCTCGCGGCATCCTTGCCGTCGTTACGTGTACCGCCTAATGTAACAACGGCATCCTTGCCGTTGTTACTAATGTTTGATGACTACCCTTTTGAGTATCTGCTGTTACGTTCTTATCGGTTTTTGAACTAACACTTCAAGATGGTGGAAGTCGGAAAGTGAAAGATGCTTTGAACTGAGTCCGCACCGGTTTGCCACCGTTTTCTCCCGGTTTGAACTTAGGGATTTTTTTCAAAACTCTTTCGGCTTCTTTCGCAAGACTGGGGTCAGGAGCGCTCAAGATGGCAATATCCTGTACTGAGCCATCTTTGTTTACAACAAATTGACAACTGACACGTCCCTGAATACCGTTTTCCTCAGCGATGGCAGGGTAAATGGCGTTATCGTTAAACCACTTCATCAAGGCCGCAGTACCGCCCGGAAATTCGGGGTCTTTTTCAACGACTGTAAAAATCTTATCCTCACTGTCACCTTGTTGTTTTTTTTCATTTTCTATTGAGGGCGTCGGTTTTGTTTGTTCTTTTGTTTCAGATGCATTGTTTTTTTGTGAAAGCTGGAAATGAAAAGCAACATTAAAATAACACCGCACCGGTTTTCCTTTCACTTCTCCCGGTTTAAATTTAGGGATTATTTTCAAAACTCTTTCGGCTTCTTTCGCAAGACTGGGATCAGGAGTTGCCAAGATGACAATATCCTGTACTGAGCCATCTTTGTTTACAACAAATTGACAACTGACACGTCCCTGAATACCATTTTCGAATGCAATAGTTGGGTATACTGCCTTATCATTAAACCATTTCATTAAGGCTGCATAACCGCCCGGAAACTCAGGTTCTTTGTCAACGACTTTAAAAATTTCGTCCTCAGTATTACCTTGTTGTGGTTCTACATTTTTTGCCGAGGTTGTCGGATTAGGTTGTACGTTTGTTTTCGATTCTTTTGCCTCATTAAACCATTTCAATAAGGCTGCATAACCGCCCGGAAACTCCGGGTCTTTTTCATCGGTTGCTAAAATTTCATCCACACCAGCGAGCTGAATAGTTGCTGCGGGGGTTGCGATCGTAGCCGTAAAATCGGCTTCCGGAAGATTTTTTACTTCATTTTTACTTGTTTCTAAAGTAAAATGACTAACTTTGGCGTTCGAAATCTCTTCAAAAGGCAAAGAGACTTCGGGCTGGGCAAACAGAGCTACAGCGACAACTGCCAGCGGGAGTACATAAGCGTACTTCAACCGCGCATACGGGTTTGATTTTCTTTGTAACATCATAGTGATACGTTTTTTTAAATTACTGTGGTTGAAGCTGTTGGCCATGGAGTAGAGCCGTGTGCCGACAGCTTTTTTTATTAATAGTAGTTGGTATTGTTTAGCGTCAATGCCTGCGCTGATAACCGCCTCATCGGCTTCATATTCGTGGATGTTTTGCAACTCACGGTAAAGAAGCCATGCCGCAGGGTTAAACCATTGCGTGATGATGCAAAGTTGGGCAATAATAAGGTCATAAGAGTGGCGGAGGCGAATATGCGCCTTTTCGTGCGCCATGATGGATTCGCCAGCCATTTTATAATCGGTACGCGAAAGGACAATGTATTTCATCCAACTGAACGATGTCACGGTCGTATCGTCCACAAGGACGAGCTTCGTTCCGTTGTCGTTAGTCGAACAGGAACCCTTTCTGATAATCGACCGGATGCGGATGGTCGAATGCGTGACATGAAGCAGACTCACGATACAACCTGTCAGGTATGCGATCAATAAAAACGACAAAAAGACATGGCCCTGTCTGTTTTCAGTTTCATCAACCGAGATTTTTGCAGACTTAGAAGTATAGTCGGCAAATAATTGCGTTTCCGGAATAACGGTATCAGCAGTTGTATGTAGCGGGAAGACAGTTAGCATACATGGAATGAGCATAGACAAGACCAAAATACCTAACAGGCCGAAACGGTTAAAGCGGTGAAAGGTCTCCCGGCTCAGCAATACCTTGTAGAAAAGGTAAAATAAAGCTAAGCAGACTGCTGACTGGATGGAATATGCGAAAAATGAGCCCATGAAGTCAATTAAGAATTAAGAATTAAGAATTAAGAGAGTCCTTATCTATCTCCCCTGCTGGTGGGAGTATTTTTTCATCCCCCCTATGGAGGGGGACTGAGAGGGAACTGACCTCTTGTATCAATTGTTTGAGGTCGTTTAAGGAGATGTTTTCGCTTTTGATAAGCGCGGATACTGCGTGAAGATAGGAGTTGTCGAAGTATTGGTGGATGACATTTTTCAACGTGCCTCGGCTGTATTCTTCCTTATCGATTATTGCGAAGTATTGATAGGTATTGCCGTAGGTTTTATGCGAGAGGAAACCCTTCTCTTCAAGTCCGCGTACAATCGTGGAAAGCGTATTGAAATGGGGCTTGGGATCGTCGTAGTATTCAAGTATCTCCCGTACAAACAAGGCGTCTTTTTCCCAGAAAAAACGCATCAGTTCTTCTTCTTTTGCCGTCAGTTTTTGCATAATAAATCCTCCTTTTTTTGGTTTGAGGGTGCAAAGAACGGAATAATTTAGTTACTAAACTAATTTTAATAGTTAAAAAACTATAAAAAGTAGTTTTTGGTAAGTAACAACGGCATCCCTGCTGTTGCGCGGTATTGGATTTGGCAGGTAATTATAAGATAATAAGCATGTTAATAAACTTGCAAAAAAAAGGCACAAGTTTCAAACTAACGCCAAGAGAGTTCAATTTTCACAGGAGCGTTCAAAGGGAGAATTTATTCTATTGGTTTGTCATTTTCGAAGTCATAGAAGGTTCTTCGCATCAGGTCGGCGAGTTGTAGCCGGTATCTGACGAAAGCGCTCAAGTGGTTTTGTTGCGCTGTATTGAGGCGCGTCATTTCCAAAGACATATCTTGAGGGGTGATGTCGCCTTCATTGAAACGTTCAAATGTAATGCTGTAGCTTCGTTCAGCTACGCTCAGATTTTTTTCCGACGATTGCAAGCGCTGTAAAGTCGTTTCAAGGTTGGCTACTAAATTTCTAACTTCCACTTCGATACTGCGTTCCAGGTCGGTTTTACTGAGGTAGGTTTGTTTTAGACGCGCTTCAGCCGATCTTACCAATCGTTTGTTTCTCCCCCAGTCAATAATTGGAACTGAGAGGGTAAAACCGACTTGATAATTGGCAGGACGGTCGAGCAGGTTATCCCATGTTCCTGAAAGAGAATTTGAAAATGCTTCGGCTCTATTTATGTTGCTTACGCCGGTTTTTTCCCATGAGGCTACCAGATTGGCTTGTGGTTGTCCCGCCGATTTTTGTCGGCTGATTTGGATTTTCTGTAGTTCAATACCAATTTCGCTATCTTTTATTTCTAATCGGTTCATGAGGGCCATTTCAACGGCTTTATTGGGATTGATAGTTACGGTTGAATAATTTGTCATTTCGCTTTTCAAAGTGACAGTTGCATCTAATTCTAACCCAATCAGGCGTTTAAAAGAATTTGTTAATGCTTGGTGTTCGGTCTTTGAGACATCATAAGTGTTTTGTGCAAACGCTAATTCAACTTCTGTCTGTAAGTTTTCCACTTCACGGATCAGACCGGCAGCGTATTTATCTTTAGATATTTTATGCGCATCTGTCCATCGTTCAAAAGTCATTTGCGCTATTTCTGTCTGTTTTTGGTTTAGCAGTAAATCGTAAAATGCGTTGCTAACAATGTATACCAAGTTAAGTTCTTCCCGTTTATAGGCTTTATTGGCACGTTCATAGTTTAGACGGGCGGTTTTAAGTTGCGACTGTATATCATTATACCCCCAAAGGGAATTGAGAGATTGCCTTAATGATATAATGGTATTGAACTGAGAAGCGCGTCGATTGGTATTATAGTCGTTAGTTGATGACAAACCTGTTCGGATAGAAATGTTTCCGCTTGTCGGAAGTGGCTGATTAATATTGAGATAACTTGTCCCTTGAAGTGTTTTAATAGGGAAATAGGAAATACCGGTACTGTCTTGCCATTCCCTTATTGTCTCAGTATATTGTGGCAAAGTAAAATTCATGTCCACTCTTGTCTTCAATGAAGCTGTTGTCGCTTTCAGTTCATTTTCGGCGATGATTTTTGTCTGCATCAAATTTTGGATGTCAAAACTTTGTTTTTTAGCGATTTCGATACTTTCTTCTAAAGAAAGATGATAGATTTGCCCGTACACAGTCGGCAGGCAAATCAAAAATAATATGGTAATAAAAAAATGTTTCATATTCTTATCTCTTAATTCTTAATTGTTAATTCTTAATTGTTTACTCGTATCTCATTGAATCGACGGGGTTCAGGTTGGCGGCGTTTTTGGCGGGTAGGTAGCCAAAGCTGATTCCTACTATCACCGAGAAGGTGAAGGCGATGAGGATCGAGTAGGGGCGGATGTAGGTAGATACTTCGGTAAACAGGGATACGAACAGCGAAAGGGTGACGCCTAAGAAGACGCCTATGATTCCGCCTACGATACTGATAGCGACAGCTTCGGTCACAAACTGGTGCATGATATCCGATTTGCGTGCGCCGATAGCCCGACGGGTACCTATCTCGCGTGTCCGTTCCATGACCGTTGCCAGCATGATATTCATGATGCCTATACCGCCTACTAACAGTGAGATAGCGGCAATTGCGCCCAGCAGGAAGTTGTATATCTGCCTTTCTTTCTCTTCCTGTTTAAGCAGTTCGAAGGGTATCACGATATTGTAATCACTGTTATTGAAGTGATGCCGTTTTAAAATCTCGTCTATTAATACGGAGGCTTCCATCAGTTTGCCCGAATTGTCCACCTGTGCGGTTATCTGTTGGATTTGTCCGGTAAGGGCGTGCGGTCGTGTGAAGCGGCTGAGGAACATAGACAGCGGTACATACACATCGGTATTGAGGTCGCGGGCTGCCAGTTCGCCTACCGTCTCGGTGAAAAGCGCTTTCGATTCGAGTACGCCGACCACTTCCAACCATTGGTCTTCCACTTTAATCATCTTTCCTATCGGGTCGTCGTATCCGAACAGGCTGTTAGAAACGCCGGCTCCCAGGACGCATACTTTCAACTTCTTGTTGTAATGATGGTCGCTGATAAACTCTCCTCGTTTAATTTTGTAGTTCATCATACCCAAGAAGTTGGATGTAACCCCGATAATATTGGACTTGACGGATTTATCGGTATACTTCACTTCGGTATTGATTTCCGCCTGCGAAGCAGTTTTGGTAACACCGGGAACTATATCAAGGATGGCTTCGGCATCTTTTAACGATAGTCCTTGCGAAAATTTCGCCCTCGTTTCTTCGAGTTCTGCATCCGAGAGTTTTTTCTCACGGATGATGATATTGTTGACGCCGAGGTCTTGGTACTTGGCAATGGCTTCGCGTTTAGCTCCTTCGCCTATTGAAAGCATGGCGATGACCGAAGCGACGCCAAAGATAATACCGAGCATGGTCAGAAACGAGCGGATTTTGTGTTCAACAAGTCCGCCGATAGCTAATCGAATGTTTTCAGAATAGTTCATATTTTAGTCAGTAGTCAGTAGTCAGTAGTCAGTAGCCGGTTCTCTTAATTTTTAATTTTTAATTCTTATCAGTAGCCGGTTCTCTTAATTTTTAATTTTTAATTCTTATCAGTAGCCGGTTCTCTTAATTTTTAATTTTTAATTCTTATCAGTAGCCGGATCT
>CAYUAK010000232.1:0-1581 GCA_964442765.1 uncultured Tannerella sp.
CTTGGGCGCTTCGGGTGCAGGCTTCGGTTCGGGCAGCGGTGTGGGCGGTTCGGGCGGCGGTACAGGCAGCGCATCGTCGTACATCGAAATCGCATAGTTCAGTATTTTCGGTAAATCCTGGTATTTGACATAAACATAACCGCCATCCCCCCAGGTAACACCCCAACTGTTAATAAATTCCACTGCGCCTGATGTGCCATCGCCGTTGTCAAAATCATCGTCATAGCTTACCATACAAATAGCATGTCCTGACGGCCTTCTGCTAAGCGTCCCGTTCCATATTTGCTTGCCCCATAAGTCGATAAACGAATCATGGCAGTCGATGGAGCATAGTACCGGCTTCCTGTCGGCTAACGCCCTTTTGATGTTGTCAAATTCTTCCTTCGTCAACGAGCTCTTGTAAGCCGACAGCCTTTGGTAGTCTTTGATGGCATACATTTTTGCCTGTTGCACAAACGGGGTAATATTCGGATTGCACTGGTAAGGCAAATCGGTCATGAAAACGGCGCCTACGTTTTTCAATACTTCGACGGTCTTGCTGGTGATGGCGCCTTTCTGGCAATTGTTATCGCTGTTTTCCCTGACTTGGGCATAAACAAAAGAGGGAGAAAACGCCTGATTGGTAATATCCTGAACATCCGTCAGGTTGTTTTTCACCGCCCAACTAATTGTCCTTGCAGCATAAGCGCTTGCCCAGCCGGTACAGGTGCCGTAAGCCCCCTGATAGCCAGGTATGGGACAGTACTTTTTTAACGAAGCCGCCTTTGGCAATGGCGCTAACGAGCGGGTTTTCGGCACCAGCGGGATGCTTTGATATTGCTCATCCGTCATCAGTTCGCCGGTGAGTTGAGAAGGACTGAATCCGTATTTCGTTTTCAACAATTGGGCGATATCCTGCCAGTAAGGCTTATCAAATTCCAACACGCAGTAAGGCGTAATATACCGGCTAAACATGTCATTCACATTTGCCGCCGTAACATTCAATGTTTTACACAACGCCTCAACCATTTTCAACTGCTCATCCTTACCGGGATTGATTTTCCACTCTCGCGTGCCAAGCGTAGCAACGGAATTTTTCCGGATATGCGACTTCACCAATTCCAACAGTTCCGACGAGCCTTTCTGTACCTGATTTTTAGCTTTGATCGTGCAGACACCCACCGGCGAAAGCACTTTCAGCTCTGCATTCGGGTCGTCAAAGACAACGTTCAGGTTATCGCTCAAATTGTCCCCTTTTTTCACCGGCTGCCCATTTACAAGCACTCTGCCCGTCACACTCAACACAATATTCTGACTGTACGCCGGATAGGAAAGCAGTAAAAGAACGAACAAAAACAGTAATCCCCTCAAGCACATCCTTCTATCCTTCCGGTTTTCAGCCTTTCCCCTTCTTAGCTCATAGCAATATGTATACTTCATAGTCGTTAAATTTTTTGCAAACGTATACAAAAAATTTCTTTTCACCAAATACGTCAAAAAAAATCTATTAAATCAGGCTAAATAATACCGAATTTTTTTAATGTTTTTTCGTATATTAACGGTGACCTTTTAATACATTCGATAATCAATTCAAAGTCATCA
>CAYUAK010000233.1:0-1727 GCA_964442765.1 uncultured Tannerella sp.
CAAAAACGATTTCTTCTAAAAAAGGAGTACAAACTACGCCTTTTGAAATTACCGCTGATGCGTACGACGAAAACCAACACTTTTTCCTCGCACATTATTTTCGAGATACTTACGACAATTCCATGTCGACACTCCCTTTCATCAAATCAGGAATTTCAATCGACCGGATAGAGGTTTGGGTAACAAACTCCCGCAACAATTTCGACCAAATGCGTAATTTCGTGGCTTTTTCCGACCTCGCAGAATACAATATCAAAGTTATCGGCAATACGAATGTTATTGAGCCGGATTCCCTCATTGGAAATGGAATACCTTTTAATAGCGCTAACACTTTGTGGAAAATGATACCCGACGGCGCAAGAAACCTCAGTACAGTAAACCAAGCATTATTAGGTATCGGTCTGCATTTGGGAACCGATTACGAAAAAATAGGAAGCGCCCGGAAATTAAGCGAATCGGAATATACCCTTAACCGGCAATTAGGATATATTTCTTTGAGAACCAAACTTTATGGCGATGAAGTGTTGGCTGTGGCTTTTGAATATACATACAGAGGGAAAACCTATCAAGTGGGAGAGTTATCTAAAGACAACCCGGATAATCCCAATCAAGCCATGTACTTGAAATTATTGAAAGGCACATCATTAACGCCGGCAATGCCGTTTTGGCACCTGATGATGAAAAATATCTACTCCCTAAACACGTATTCTCTGCAACAAGATAAATTCAGATTCGATGTTTTATTTCAAAACGATACAACCGGTACTTATCTCAACTACATTTCGGAAGGGAAAATTGCTAAAGAGGTATTGCTTCGTGTCATGAATTTAGACCGGTTAGACTCTAAAAACAATCCATACCCGGACGGATTTTTCGACTATGTAGAGGGCTTTACCGTATCGTCTCAAACCGGACGAATTATTTTCCCTGTTGTAGAACCTTTCGGTCAGCATTTACGAAAAAGAATTGTAGGAAGAGCAACCGGCTCAGAATTAGATGCTTTGAATGCAATTGCCGATAAATATGTATTTCAAGAATTATACGACTCTACTTTGATTTTCGCCCAGCAAACAGGAAGAAATAAATTCATGATGCGGGGAGAATACCGGGGAGCCGGAAGTTCCGGCGGAGATATTGACTTAGGCACATACAATGTGGCACGAGGGTCTGTCAGGGTAACTTCAAACGGAAAAATTTTAACGGAAGGTTCTGATTATACCGTCGACTATGCAGGAGGAAAAGTTACCTTAGCCCAACATATTGCCGAATCGGGAGCGCCGGTAAGCGTTTCGCTCGAAAATCAATCCATGTATGGTATGCAACGGGAAACTTTGACCGGATTAAACCTTGAATATCAATTCAATCCGGATTTCAATATAGGGGCGACTATTATGAATTTAAGGGAAATGCCTCTGACTCTGAAAGCGAATATGGGAGAAGAATCTGTGAATAACACCATCTATGGTTTCAACGCAAACTGGAAAACGGAATCGCAATGGCTTACCAATATGTTCGACAAGCTACCTTTCCTTGATCTGACAGCGCCTTCGCAGATTAATTTCAGCGCCGAATTTGCCCAGTTGATTCCCGGACATTATAAAAGCCAGTTAGGAGGAAACTATTCTTATATTGATGATTTTGAACGGACTAAAATCACTTATGACTTACGCTCTCCGCAATCGTGGTTTTTAGCCAGCACTCCTTACGATGCAAAGAATGATGACAGG
>CAYUAK010000234.1:0-13575 GCA_964442765.1 uncultured Tannerella sp.
TGCCGGGTATGCCGTTGATATTCTGCTCTAAAGGCTCTGTTATCTGGTTCATGATTACTTCCGCGTTAGCGCCGGGATAGGAGGCGCTAACCGAAATAATAGGTTGGTCTACGCTGGGATATTCGCGCACGCCAAGCGATGTATACCCTATCATACCGAATAACAGTATGACGAGTACCAGGACGGTAGCCAGTACCGGGCGATTGATGCTTAATTCGGAAATATTTGCCATCTACCGAAGATTATCTATTGTTACCCGCATACCGGTACGTAATTGCATTACACCGGAGGTTATCACCGTATCCCCCGGCAGTAGTCCATCCAATACCTGTACATGGCTTTCCGTCCGCAGTCCGGGTGTAATTGTTTTTGCTCTTGCCTCGCCGTTCCTGTATTGATAGACTATAAATTTCCCCATCTCGGGAATGACCGCCTCGCTGGGAACCACTAAGGCATCATCCATTGCTTTGATGATTAGATCGACCTGCAGATTACGACCGGGCAAGATACGCCCATCTTCGTTTGGATATAAAGCCCTGACTTTTAAGGTGCGGGTCTCTAAGGCGATTTTGCTTTCCACCGCATAGACCTTCGCTTTGTACTCCTTTCTTAACCCGGAGGTCGTCGTCTCCAAGTTAAAAACGATGTCCGTCCCGTTTCTTATTTCCGATCCAAAACGTTCATTGACCGAAAACTCTATTTTCAGCGGACTGATTTTGGTCAGATTGAC
The DNA here is from genome assembly GCA_964442765.1 of uncultured Tannerella sp. Lineage (GTDB taxonomy): Bacteria > Bacteroidota > Bacteroidia > Bacteroidales > Tannerellaceae > Tannerella. The sequence continues at coordinate 731 of CAYUAK010000234.1, forward strand.
AATAATCGTCTGGGGTGTGGCATAAGCGCCTTCGCTCACCTGACGAAGGCCGATGATACCGTCAAACGGCGCGCGTAACTCGGTCTGAAGCAGACGCGCCTTAACTAACTCGATGTCGGCGAGCAGCACTTCCAAGGCCGTTGTGACCTGCTCGAAGGCTTCCAGGCTAACAGCATCTTTTTCCAATAAGGTGCCTTGGCGATTAACACGTTCCTTAGCTAACGGCAGTTGAGATTCCAATTTTTTTAGCTCAGCCTGCAACGGTTTATCGTTGATCTTGGCCAATAAATCACCTTTCTTGACATGCGAGCCTTCGGTAAAAAAAATGTCAATAATCTTTCCCGATGATTCAAAAGTCAAATTAACGTCCTCGTCGGGGATAGTCGTACCGACGGTCTTGTCACCGTCAATAAGCGATTGCTTTTTCAAAACGACCGCATTGATACTAATTGCCATCCGCCTCTGCGCCATAGCCGGCGGCGGAGGCCCTTGTGTTTTTTCCTCTGATTTCAATTTTTCTTTTACTCGCGGATAGGCTATCATACCTGCAATAATCAGTATGATAAGGCCTATAATCGTCCATCGAACCTGTTTTGTCATGTTTTCATCTTTAGTAAAAAAATCTATTTGAGGCGGCAAAGATAATAAAAGATTAAAAAATAATCGTATCTTTGCACAAATTATATAACTATTTTTTGAAATGAGAGACTTTAGAATTGTATTGGAGAAGCAAAAAGCGTTTTTCTATTCGGGCAAAACAAGAGACATAAACTTCCGAATAGAACAACTGAACCGATTGCGTAAGGTCGTGATTGATAAGCATCAGGACATCGAAGAATCGCTGAAAAAGGACTTGGCGAAATGTGAGTTTGAAGCGTTTGTGACCGAAGTGACCGCCATCCTTGATGACATCCAGGGGACGGTCGAAAATTTGGAGAACTGGGCCAAAACTGTCGAAGCTCCTTCCCCGCCGCTTTTCGGACAGGGCGAGAGCAAGGTTTATTATGAGCCTTACGGCACGGTTTTAATCCTCAACACTTGGAACTATCCCTTTGTACTTTGTTTCAAACCGCTTGTTGGCGCTTTAGCGGCAGGCAACTGCTGTATCGTTAAGCCTTCGGAAGTGACGCCGACGACCTCGAAAGTGATTACAGATATTATTCGAACAGCTTTTGACGAAGCGTATTGCGCTGCGATTGAAGCCGATGTTGAGGGAACGACCGAACTGCTAAAAGAGCGTTTTGATTTTATTCTTTTTACCGGCGGCACCAAAGTGGGGCGCATCGTAGCCCAAGCTGCCGCTCGACACTTAACCCCCGTAGCGCTCGAATTAGGCGGGAAAAGCCCGTGCATCGTTGACCAAACGGCTGACATCGAACGCTCAGTAGGGCTTATATGCTGGGGTAAGCTGCTTAATGCCGGACAGACATGCACCGCACCTGATTATATCCTTGTTCATAAAGATATAAAAGATACACTCATCGAAGCGCTGAAAAAGCAAATCACAGCTTTCTATGGCGAGGATATTAAAAACAACCCCGACTACGGACGTATCGTCAATCAGCGACATTTTGAGCGACTGCTGCTACTGATGCAAGACGGGACTATCGTTTTTGGCGGGGAGACCGATGCTAACCAGCGATTTATTTCGCCTACAATTATTGATAACATCACTTGGGACAGTCCGCTTATGCAGGAAGAACTGTTCGGGCCGCTTCTGCCTATCCTTACTTTTGATAAGATAGGAGATGTGGTGAAAGAATTGCAGCAACGCGACAAACCGCTTGCCCTGTATCTCTTCACGACTGATAAGGCAACGGAAGAGCTTTTTATTCATAACGTTCCCTTCGGGGGAGGATGCCTGAACACTACCCTTATGCACATGCTGAACACCCACCTGCCTTTTGGCGGCGTTGGGAACAGCGGCTACGGGCATTACATGGGCAAGTGGGGCTTTGATATGTTTTCTCACAAGAAAAGCGTCTATAACAGGGCCTTATCCGACGACCCAGCGCCCGTTTTCCCGCCCTATAGCGACAACGTAAAGATGATTAAACAGTACTATTTAGGCGGCTAAGAGCACTTTTTCGTATTTCGTTTATCTGCTCGGGGGGTAAGCCGGATAATTTACTTGCATCTTCTATTGTCAGTCCCATTTCCAAAGTCCTCAATGCTACTTCAACGGCTTTATTATGTTCACCTTCTTCTTTGGCTGCGTTAAACATACTGCTTACGGTCAGGGTATCTATTTTCCACTTGTTGTATGCCTCTGACTGTGCTTTGGTGTAAGCGGCGCGTTCCATGAAACCTATCGCTTCACGGATGCTTGTGTTCGCCGAAAACACGCTTGAACGTTAAATCGTTCTTGGGCCAAGATAGTGTGCCATAACCGGAAAAGTTTAAATATGAACGGCTCAAAGATACGAAAAAAATCAATAACAACTTTTTAAAATGGGAATAATTATTATCGTCGCAACAAATTGAATTGCACCTAAATTGTAATAAAATTTTTCTATTACAAAAAAAAACCTTTCCTTTGCAGCGTTTTAGAAATCATTTAAAACAATAAATATGAAAAAAACGATTTTTATAATGATGTCATGTATGCTGTTTTCTATCAACATACAAGCGCAGAACGTCCTTCCTTCGGGCGTTCAATTGGATCATGATACCATCGTTTTGGCATTAGGAAATGATACGACCTTGGTTGCGCATGTTTTGCCCCATAATACAACCAATAAAACCCTATCCTGGATCATCCTTGAAAATGGCTTATCTGTTATTGATACCCTGTATACGCTACAAGATACGATTTGCGAAATACAGGCCATTAGCGTCGGAACGGTAAAAATAGTGGTACAAACAAAAGGAGGCGGTAATTTTCGTGATACATGCATTGTCCAAGTTGTCATTCCTACTACCGACATCGCCCTCAGCCATGATACGATACGAATGTTCCTCAGCAGGGATACACTACTTGTCGCCTCTGTATTTCCACACGATGCAACCGACAAATCCATCACCTGGATCAATACGAACCCCGACGTCGTTTTCGAAACGACCGTCGATTCCTTTTGTACCCTGACTTCCCTGTCTTTTGGTCAATCGATGATTTATGCTGTAACTAACTTCGGCGAACTAAAAGATTCCTGCGTGATAGAAGTTATCCCGTATCCTATCGAAAGCCTTACATTAAGCGCCGACAGTATAGATATTTATATCGGTTCGGATACCACCCTGATTGCGCATCTTGAGCCAACTTTCGGCATTAATCACGACGTGGATTGGAAAAGTCTGAACGAATCCATTGTCGAATTAGTTTCTTCCGGTTATGATACCGTCTACACGATTCGGGCCAAAGCGCTTGGAATAGCTCACATCGTCGCCATCTCTTCACAAGAAACATTGATGACCGACACTTGCGTTGTCACCGTTCATGGCATCCCCGCCGAAAGTGTATCCTTAAACCATGACACCTTAGTGATGCACATAAATACCGATACTACGCTGATTGCACACATTTTGCCCCACAATACAACCAATGATTCCATCGAATGGGTCAGCGCAGATTCTGCTGTGGTCGATATCATAACCGAGCCGCTAAGAATAAATGATACAATATGCGTTATCCGAGCCGTGAAAGCCGATACCGTAAAAATCTATGCCAAGACCTTCGATGGAGGCTTTAAGGATTCGTGCGTAGTTATCGTAATAGTACCGGTCGACAGTGTCGTTATGAATGTGAAAAGTATAACCCGGGATATTGATGACATTTATCTATTGCATGCTACCATCTACCCCGATAGCGCTACGTTTAAATCTTTGGTTTGGCATATAGATAACCCCCAAATTTTTGATACCTTATCTATTGAAAACGATACCATTGCACATATTCAGATGCTCAAAGCAGGTACTGCAACCATTTATGTATCAACACCCGATGGGTTATGTAAAGATTCCTGTATTGTTACCGTTAACCCCAAGCCGGTAGAGAGTATAAAACTCAACAGGTCGAGCTTAGACCTTTTGCCCGACAGTACTTTCCGCTTGACGGCCACCGTTCTTCCTCCCAATGCCTCCAACCGTTTGGTGGTATGGACAAGCAGCGACCCGAGTTTCGTCGAAATCACCTCTACCGTTAATGATTCGATATGTATTATTAAAGCCTTAAAGCCAGGCAACGCTATCGTCCGTGCCAAAACAAACGATGGCGCGTTCAAAGATTCGTGCGTTGTCACCGTCCTTCCGTACCCCATAACGAAGATGACCCTTTCGCATGACAGCTTGACCTGTTATCTAAACAACGACTTTAATACCTTTATTTATTATTTAGAAGTGGCCATCAAACCAGTTCAAACAACGCTTAAAGCCGTCGAATGGACCTGTTCCGATCCAACAATAGTTGAAGTCGTGACAAAGGGCAGCGTTGATACCATTCGTCAAATTAAACCCCTGCTCCCTGGTACCGCAACCGTCTTTGTCCGTTCTCTTTACGGCAATTTCAAAGACTCCTGCGTTATTACCGTCAAAGACCAGTTTCTTGTCCTCGAAACAGATACGGTTTACGCATCGGCTAACGGCATCGTCGAGATCTCATTAATTGTTCCTGATAATTACATCCAAGCAGGCTCCTTCGAATTGCAGCTTCCCAACTATTTCGGTTTAGTAAAAGACAGCAAAGGATTCAAATCAGCCTTGACAAATGATTTTAAAGACAACTATGACCTGACAATAACCCCTGTCAATGATAGCATCTACCTATTCGACGTTAGTTTGAAAGCCACCGCTTCGTCCGAAATGAAAACTCGTTCGGGAACTGTTTCTTTAATCAAGTTGATGGACATATCTTATACCATCTACAAGAATGACATCTTAGGAAGCAGAGAAAACTATAAGGCCAGGATGGTAGATGTCGTCTTTGTATTAGATGACCAGATGACCCTCGAAGAGAAACGTATTGAATTCGTTATTAAAGCATTTCGAGACCCTGTTGGAAATGCAGCCTTCGACAAACCGGCTATCTTGTCCTATTTCTATAATCAGCGCTTATTCGTCTATTCAGAAAAAGCAGAGACCATCTATGTCTATTCGTTGAACGGCCAACTGCTGTTTACCGGCGTGAAAAAGGAAGGGCCTGCCGTTTTTGACCTGACTATTCCGGAGAAAACGCTGGTAGTGAGAGGCAGCTCCGGCTGGGCTAATACAATTGCTAATCAATAATGTAGGCGTCTTACATCCCCCTGTCCCCATTTTCTTCCACTTCGTGAACATTCCATAGAGTAATAATTTTTGTGTCGTTTTACGAAGTGAAAAAAAGAGACACGTTATTTGAATTTTTAACATCAAGGAACGTTCAAAGGGGGACAAAAAAACTGAAAATATTGCCCCCTTCAAAAGGGGACTGAAACCTATAAATAATTATGTCAGAAAATTTTTGCGTCATCATGGGTGGCGGTATAGGAAGTCGCTTTTGGCCCTTCAGTAAAGAGAGTTATCCGAAACAGTTTTTAGATTTTTTTGGTTTGGGACGGTCGTTGTTGCAAATGACTGTCGACCGGTTTGTCAAAATCATCCCCATCGAAAACATCTATATCGTTACCAATGAGCGATATGCCGACTTAGTCAAAACACAACTACCCCAATTGCATGAGCGACAGGTCTTGCTGGAGCCTGCCCGTCGCAATACAGCACCCTGTATTGCATACGCAGCCTATCACATCCGGCAACGTTGTCCGGATGCCAATATCGTCGTAGCGCCCTCCGACCATCTGATACTGAAAGAGAACGAGTTCCTTAACGCTATTAACAAGGGGCTATCATTTATTCAGTACCATGATGCCTTGATGACGCTTGGCATCAAACCCAGCCGTCCCGAAACCGGCTATGGATACATACAAAGCAGCGACACGATGATAGGCGAATTGACGAAAGTCAAATCCTTTACCGAAAAACCTAACCTCGAATTAGCCAAAATTTTAGTTAAAAGCGGCGAGTTTTTCTGGAACTCCGGTATCTTTCTGTGGAACGTGAGCGCGATTATAAACGCTTTCCATCGCTACCTTCCCGAAATATCTTCCCGCTTCGATGCAGGTTACGACCGGTTTAACACACCCGACGAACAAGCGTTTATCAACAAGCACTATCCCTATTGCCCCAGCATCTCTATCGACTACGGGGTCATGGAAAAGGCCGATAATGTATATATGTTATGTGTTGATGTGGGCTGGGCTGACCTCGGCACCTGGGGATCGTTGTTCGACATAGCGCCCAAAGACAGCGAAAACAATGCCGTCTTGAAGACACGCGCCCTTTGTTATGAGAGTAAAAACAATATCATCGCCTTAGAAAACAATAAACGGTTAGCTGTCATACAGGGCTTAGACGACTGTATTATAGCCGAAAGCGGGAACGTATTGCTGATATGTAAAAAAGAAGACGAGCATCGTATCAAACTGTTTATGGCGGATACGAGGCTTCAATTTGATGACGAGTTCCTTTAACCCAGCGTATGAAAAAAAGAAAACTGAGGGCGCACAGGGAAAAGCCGCCTAAAAGCGCAAAACCAAAAAGGAGACGACGTTCCGGCTACGCGGAGGAGTTGTTGAAAAACGCGCAACGCAATCATGATGCCGTTGCGCAAGATATCCTGACGGAATTTGGGCTACCGCAAAACTATCCTGCAGAGGTCGAACAGGCAGCAGCGCTGATTAGGGAAGAAATAACGGAGGCCGACGTCGAAGGGCGGGAAGACTTCCGCGTTATTACGACCTTTACGATTGACCCGAAAGATGCAAAGGATTTTGACGATGCACTTTCGTTACGACCAACCAACGACGGACTTTGGGAGGTAGGGGTGCATATAGCCGATGTCACCCGATATGTAGAAACCGACGAAATCATCGACCGCGAAGCCTTCGGGCGGGCCACAACGGTCTATCTCGTCGATAGAACCATTCCTATGCTACCCGAAAAACTCTCCAACCAACTGTGCTCGCTTCGTCAGGACGAAGACAAGCTGTGCTTTTCTGTTATTTTCTCGCTCAACGATAGAGCAGAAATACAAGATGCACGAATAGTACGCACAGTGATACGCAGTAACCGTAGGTTTACCTACGAAGAAGTACAAAACGTGATAGAAACGGGAGAAGGCGAGTTCCAACATGAAATACTGAAACTGAACGAGCTGGCCAAATTGTTACGTGATAAACGCTTTGCGGACGGCGCTATCGATTTCGACCGGTTTGAAGTGAAATTTGATATTGACGAAAAAGGGAAACCCCTCAGCGTCTTTTTCTACGAAACAAAAGAAGCCAACCATCTAATCGAAGAGTTTATGTTGCTGGCCAACCGCCATGTAGCCGAATTCATCGGAAAAAAAACGAAAGGCCGAACAAAGAATACCTTTGTCTACCGCATCCATGACCAGCCCGATCCCGACAAGATACGTTCTTTTAGCGATTTTATCGGACGTTTTGGATACAAACTGAAGACAACCGGCAGTAAAAGAGATTTGACTAAAAACATCAATCAACTGTTAGATAAATCAAAAGGCAAACCCGAACAAAACCTGATAGAAACGCTGGCGGTTCGCTCGATGCAAAAAGCCGTTTATTCCACCCATAACATTGGCCACTACGGTCTTGCCTTTCCCTATTATACCCATTTCACCTCGCCTATCCGCCGTTACCCCGATATGATGGTACACCGCCTGCTGACGCATTACTTAGCCGGCGGAAGAAGCGTAAACCATGAGTTGTTGGAAGACCGGTGCAAACACTGCTCGGCAATGGAACAATTGGCAACCAATGCCGAAAGAGCCTCTATCAAATTGAAACAGGTAGAATTTATGAGCGATAAAATCGGACAAGTCTTCAACGGTATCATCACAGGCGTTACCGAATGGGGTTTATACGTCGAACTTATCGCAAACAAATGCGAAGGCCTTATCTCCATGCGTGACCTGAAGGGCGACTACTACGAGTTAGACGAGAAAAATTATTGCCTCACCGGCAAATACCACAAAACCACCTACCGCCTCGGCGACCCTATCACCGTCCAAATCGCCTTCGCCAACCTCCAACGCCGCCAATTAGACTTCACCCCCGCCTAACTCCCCCTCTTTAACCTATGATTTATCAATCACAAAAACGTAGCATATTTACGCTATGAAGGTCAAGTACAAAGTCATGGATACCAAACACCAAATAAAATGATTATTAAGTATATCCACACATCCCTCAGCCCGCTTGCCTGTCGGCAGACACGGCTTCAAAGGGGGAATTAAAAAAAAACAGATGAAACCCATTACATTATTCTATTTAAAAGATTGTCCGTTCTGCAAAAAAGCGCTTAAGTACATTGACGACCTAAAACAGCAAGCTGTTTATGCACCGATAGAGATTGAACTCATAGAAGAAAGCGAGCAACCTGATTTAGCCGACCAGTATGATTATTATTATGTCCCTACCTTCTATCTCGACGGCGTCAAACTGCACGAAGGCGGTATCTTTGAAAAGGAAGTAGAAGTTCTCCTTCAAAAAGCCCTTGAATAAATAGCAAACCTTTAAAAGGCGTGAGGATGTCACCTACGGGACTGATAGTCGAAGGCCAAAAGCTCACATTTTACATCCCCCTGCCCCCTTCAAAGGGGGAGTTAGGGTAATGTATAAAATTCGTATGTGGTTTTCCATGTAAATTGCTCGCCGGGCTGTACGTCGATGTCGATGAACGGTTCGGGGCATGATGTGGTGGATGACGCCCAATAATTAATCTTCGCTATAGGGCGGTCGCCGATGATGCGCACACCGGCGCCGGTGCGAATATTTTCGATGCGGAAATCATAGTCTTTGACCGATTGTGAATGGCCTAACATATCGCCCATAAAAACCGTCTCATTGCGCTCAAACAAGCGCGGATACCGGATGGTATTACCTTCTATAATAACCGGACTGTCGGCCCGATTCCACCTTCCCGATACCTCAAACGGGAAACGGATGACCACATTGGGACCCGTCGGTTCGTTGTCGATGGTAAAGAAATTGTGGTTATAGACATCGGTTTTAATCGCTTTCTTGCCCGTATTTTTCAATGTATGTTCCAGTACCAACTCCGGTTTGCCTTCGGTAAGACGTACCGTTTTGGTATAATGGTAGGAATATCCTGCCACATCCTTTACCTCGTGGATGAAAATAACCTGGTTAGCCGATTTCTTTATCGTCCATTTGCCCGGATTGGAAATAGGATACAGTTTGAAGTTATTAAAACGGGTATCGTCTTTCTTTAAACCTCCTACTCCGATACGCAGGAACTCGCCGCCGACCTCTGCCTGCTGGTAACCTATCTCCGTAAAGTTTTCAACAGGGCCGCAAATAGCATCGTGGAGCTTAGGGTCATATTCGGGGAACCATTGCCCAAAATATTGATGCCCCTTATATTCAAGCGAAGGCATATTGCCTGACCAGTCAAACCGTGTCCCCTGATAGTAACCCCTCTCCGCATCCGGCAGATAGAGTTTAGCGCGAATCAGACGGTTTGAAATTTCTACAGCCGAGATGTCGGTTGTGGCAGCCTTACATCCTGACAAACAAATACATAAAAATAAAAAAAGTATCCGGTTCATAATCGTATTTTTTAATTTGATTCAATTTCCAGCAGTTCAACTTCAAAAATCAGGGTAGCATACGGCGGGATAGATGGCGGCTGGCCGGTTGTTCCATATCCCAAGTTGTAGGGAATAAACAACTCCCATTTTGAACCTGTTGGCATCATTTTAAGCGCTTCCGTCCAGCCGGTAATAACCCCATTAATGTGAAATGTTGAAGGAGTATCGCTCTTATACGAACTGTCAAACTCGGTTCCATCGACCAACTTGCCCCGGTAATGTACTTTTACCCTTGCCATGTCTGTGGGTATCTGACCGGTTCCTTCCTTCATAATTCTATATTGCAACCCGCTTGCAGTCGTTTTAATAGCCGGGTTGTTTTTGTTTTCGGCAAGCAATTTTTCGCCCGCAGCTATCATCTCTCCAAATTTTATCTTTATATAGGTTTCCTTGACGGCTTCCATTTTCATGTTACTAAACGATTGTGCATGAAGAAGGGTCATATCGTCCTGGTTTTTAACCCCGCTATAAAAACCTGATAACAAGGCCCAACGATTAACGGTTTGCTCCTTATCGCCCAGAAAAATTTCATTGTTCAAGTTAGTTACCCATTGGTTGTTGATTAATTGCGCTATACGCTTTCCTTCCATATAGGCAATCTCTTTCGGACCATAATTCTTAGCGCCATCACGGAATCCTTTATAAAAGGCTTCTAAGTAATTCGTATCAATCCCTGCCTGGAAAACTAAATAGTTCATAAAACCTTCCGTCCTTGCCATTCCATAATAAAACGATAGTGAATCAATGTCTGTTTTTATTTCCGCTTTGCGTGAAAACACGTTGCAGGAGCCTAATCCCAATCCAATCATTGTCACAATTACCGTAAAAATACTTAGTCTTTTCATCTCTATAAAAATTAATTAATTAGCTATTATTCAAATATTTAGAATATTATTTTCAAATTTTCATTGTGCAAAAGTACAAAAAACATCGTTAGCAGCAAATATTATTTGTACTTTTGCGCTTGTACATCATTTTCAATCTATCTATATGAAGCGATTTTTATCTCTTATTCTTACGTTTTTTTGCCTCTCAGTCAGTGCGCAAAACATCACATTGCAAGAGCTTTACGGCATGGAACCGCTAACGGTTGTGCAACCTTTCGTTATAGATTCGACCAACCGAACCGGACAGAACTATTCGGACGTCAACCTCTTGCGTTTAAAGGTAACAGTCCCCGAACAGCCTCTTTTCAGCAAAAAGTATACGGCTGATACAACTGGCCTTTTCGTCTTGCTGGGTCAGGGCGCTAGTTACATTCAACTTTTTTCCTTTTATGTCAGCGCTAACGCTTATGGAAAAGCGCGGGTAAAGGTTACTTCGGACGTGATGCTGGAAATCTATATAAACGACAAGTTAGTAACGTCGAAAACAACTATCGAAAGTTCGCCGGATTTAGCTAAGCATGTTTCCGCCGAAATCAACCCTTACCCCCAGACTTGCCGGGTAGTTATCAAATGTCTCCATTCGGGAAAAAACACGAAATCATCGATGAAAATAGTCATTGAAGACGTATTAACCGGAGCTTCTACCAATGATTCTCCGGATAACGACCCGCTTCTCAGGCTGTCGGTCTCGCATAATCCGATGCGGAAAATTAGCTTGGAAGACGTCATTAACGGGACGCGTGTTTCCGGGCTTTCGCTATCGCCTTCGGGGAAACATGTCTTGCTCACTTATACGAACACCTATCAAAGTCGCTCTACAACCTCGACCGAATTATACACGACAAAGACAGGCCGAAGGGTTACCATCGACACAGAGAACCGGAAGCGGCAGTTGAGCTGGCTGCCTAAATCCGACCGCCTGTCTTATCTGCTCAGAGACGGCGAACAAACCCACCTGATGGTTATCCATCCGGAGACATTGGAAGAATCGGTACTGGCAGCCAATATCCCAGACGAGCGATTCACGATTTCACCGGACGAACAGTCGTTTTTTTATACCAAAGCCGATAGAGAAACCGAACAGCAAGGCGATGTGTTCCGTATGAACACGCTGACGATACGTAGCGGCGGCCAACCCTCCCACGCATTTATTTACTGTTATAACCTTCAGACCGGACAAACGCATCAACTGACCTTTGGCTCGCATGGCGCCAGCATCAACGACATCAGCCATGATGGTAAAAGGCTTCTTTTCTCTATCTCCGATGAGATAATTACCGAGCACCCCTTTCGCAAAAGCTCGCTGTTCATGCTTCACCTTGAGACTATGTTAGTAGACACGTTGTGGATAGATGATAAATTTGCTTCGCAGGCGCAGTTCTCACCCGACGGCAGGCAGATAGTCATTACAGGCGCTCCCGAATCATTCGGAGGTATCGGCCTGAATGTAGGCGCAGGACAGACCGCTAACAGCTACGACACACAAGCCTATCTGATGGATATCCAAACCAAAGCTATCGACGCTTTCACCCAACACTTCAATCCTTCTATCAAGAGCATTCAATGGAACCGGCTTGACGGCCTTATCTATTTGCATACGACCGACAGAGATCTTTCTACTATCTACACATATAACCCAAAAACCAAAAAGTTTACACTCCTGCCTTCGTCCGAAGATGTTATTACACAGTTTCAGGTATCCGGTCAGTCGCCTGTTTTGGCTTATGCTGGGGTAAGCGTCTCCAATTCAACGCGGGCCTATATCTACGAGCTGAATACGAAAAAAACTTCCCTTATTGCCGACCCTTTTGCGAAAGAGTTAAGCCACATCAAACTCGGTGACGTCAAAGACTTTCATTTCATCAATTCGGACGGCGTCGAAATACAGGGCTATTATTTCCTGCCGCCTGATTTTGACCCCGCAAAAAAATACCCTCTGATAGTCAATTATTACGGTGGTACGACGCCTACCGAGCGGTTATTCGAGAGCCGTTACCCAAAACATGTCTATGCTGCATTGGGGTATGTAGTATATGTCGTGCAGCCCAGCGGCGCTATTGGCTATGGGCAGGAATTTTCGGCGATGCACGTCAACACCTGGGGTATCCGCTCGGCCGACGATGTCATCGAAGGCGTTCACAAGTTCCTAACCGCGCATCCTTTTATTGACCCCCACAAAATCGGCTGTATAGGTGCCTCCTACGGCGGGTTTATGACGATGTACCTTCAGACACGCACAGACCTTTTTGCCGCCGCCGTCTCACACGCGGGCATCAGCTCTATTAGCAGTTATTGGG
>CAYUAK010000235.1:0-2377 GCA_964442765.1 uncultured Tannerella sp.
AGCGAGTAGCTTCACCGCCGTCAATAGCGCGATGGTCATAAGTAAGGCTTAATGCCAAAAAAGGCAGTATATCACCCGACTTGCTTTCACCTGAAGCAGCATCTTTCACCGTTTCCAACTTAGGCGCTTACGGGGTCGAGATGTTTACACCGGTACTCAACTTGCCCCAAGTGGCTATCTTAGGGGTGAACACCATCGTGCCGCGACCGAAAGACCTCGGCGATGGCGTATACGGTTTTGTTCCTTTTTTGGGATTAAGCCTTACTTATGATCATCGCGCTATTGACGGCGGTGAAGCTACTCGCTTCCTCAAACAGGTGGCTGTTGAAATCGAAACGATAGAATTTTTATTATGATACATCCCCCTGCCCCCTTCAAAGGGGGAATTAAAAATTTTTAGAAATATGTTTGATTTAGCAATTATTGGCGGCGGGCCAGGAGGCTATGTGGCCGCCGAACAGGCAGGAAAGAAAGGTTTAAAGGTAGCGCTTTTTGAAAGAAAGGAGTTAGGAGGGGTATGTCTCAACGAAGGATGTATTCCTACTAAGACGTTATTATACAGCGCTAAACTATACGAAAATGCGAAACATGGCGACAAGTATGGCCTCCATTTCACGGATGTGGGGTTCGACTTCGGGAAAATCATAAACCGGAAGGATAAAGTGGTTAAAAAACTTGTCGTTGGGATTGGAGCCAAAATGAAAGCGCACCAAGTGACCGTCGTCAAAGGCGAAGCGTTACTCTTAGGTCGTTCGCCGCAAGGAATTGAAATAGCCTGTAACGACACCTCGTACCTAACTTCCAACCTTTTGATTTGTACCGGCTCGGAGGCTGTTATCCCACCGATACCGGGCCTAAATGATTCAAATAGTCCCATCGTCACGAACCGCGAAATTTTATCCCTTAAAGAACAACCTTTATCGCTTGTTATCATTGGCGGCGGTGTTGTGGGGATGGAGTTTGCAAGTTTTTTCAATAGCCTTGGCACGGAAGTGACCGTCGTCGAAATGCTCCCGGAGATTCTAAGCGGCATGGAAGCCGAGATAAGTAAAATGCTCCGCGAGATATATACCAAAAAAGGCGTACAATTCAAGCTGTCCTGCAAAGTGACGGAGATAAAAGGCCATGAAGTCATTTTTATGGATGCTGATAGCGTTCCATCCACCGTGACAGGCGAAAAAATACTGATGAGCGTCGGGCGGAGACCTGTCACTAAGGGATTCGGACTTGAAAACTTGGGCGTGGAATTGGAGCGTAATGCTATCAAAGTGGATGACAAAATGCGCACCAATATCCCGAATGTGTTTGCTGCGGGCGATGTCACCGGGTTCTCAATGCTTGCACATACAGCGAGCCGTGAGGGTGAAGTGGTTGTCAATAACCTGACAGGACGCCCCGACCGGATGCGTTACCAAGCTATCCCTTCCGTCGTTTATACGAACCCGGAAGTGGCTTCGGTAGGGCTGACGGAAGAACAAGCACGAGAAAAAGGGGTTCCGTTTGAGGTGGCTAAACTGCCGATGAGCTATGCAGGGCGGTTCGTTGCCGAAAATGAAGGCGGGAACGGGTTGTGTAAGGCGCTTGTCGGAGCTAAACATGGTGAGGTCTTAGGCGTGCATCTGATAGGGAATCCTTGCAGTGAAATCATCTATGGCGCTTGCTTGGCTATCGAACAGGAGATGACAATCAAGGAGTTACAGGAGGTGGTTTTCCCGCATCCGACCGTTTCGGAGATACTGAAAGAAGTTTTTTATGCCACGAATTTTTAGTTGCAAAATTTTTAACCACGAATTTTTTGCTGCGAAATCACAAATTAGCACGAATTAATTATCAAATAAATAACTTATGCCGAAAAAAGTTTTTATAGACCCGATGAGTGTAAGGGGAACCGGTGAAATCAAATTTAAAGATATACCGGTCAATCAGTACAACCGTACTGTAAGCGATGAGTTGTCAAGTAATCATTTCACTGTTGATGACCTGAAGCGTATTTACTTCGATATGGCTGTCATTCGCGAATTTGAGACGATGCTTCACTTAGTTAAAACGACCGGAGTTTATCAAAATATTGAATACAACAACCCCGGTCCGGCTCACCTTTCTGCGGGACAGGAAGCGGCGGCTGTGGGTATGGCTTATATGCTGGATACCGATGACTTTATTTTTGGTTCGCACCGCAGTCACGGCGAAATATTAGCCAAAGGGCTACGTGCTATTCAGACGCTACCTGAGGATAAACTATTGAAAATCATGGAAGAGTTCTGGGATGGCGCTACGCTATGCGTTGCAAAAAAGGCATACAAAGGCGCTGATACCAAAGAACTTGCTCTCCGTTTCCTGCTCTATGGGGCTCTATCGGAGATTTTTGCACGCACTA
>CAYUAK010000236.1:0-7727 GCA_964442765.1 uncultured Tannerella sp.
CGCCTGTTTAGAATCGGGTTTCGGTACATCATCGGCTGCACGTGAGCGTAATAATCATTTTGGGATAAATAACGGATTGACGCGCTACGCTACCGGCGAGGCTTCTTTTGTGTCCTACTGCGAGTTGATTTCAGGTTCTGCTCGTTATGCTTCACTGTTTAATCTGTGTGTATACAATTATAAGGGGTGGGCTTATGGTTTGCAGCGGTTTGGTTATGCGGTTGATAATCGGTATGGGTGGAAGTTGGTCGTTATAATTGAAAAGTTTATAATTAAATAATTTCACAGCGTAGTTTGGTTTATCGTAAAATGTTATCATCTGTGCATTCGAAATAGAAAAAAAACTGACAAATGATTACCGCACTGTTCATTCTTTTTATCTATCTGATAACCATTTATCAGGTTATAAAGGTTGCATATACCGGCTGGCATGTTCTTTTCCCAAACTTCCGGTTAGCCGACGAAAAGCTGTTGCGCGGTTCAAAGGCATTGAACACGTGGTGGGGAAGGATGCTCTACTATATTTTTCTGATTTCCCATTTCTTCATTATAGCATGTTTTATTTATGCAATTATTCGATTTATTATAACAACTCACTGAAAAGTGAGTTTTTTTGTCCTTTAATTAATCATTAGCCTGTTATATTTTTGCCCTAAAATAAGGGCTATGATAGCAGACAACATCATCAAACAGACCTTTATCACAAGCATCCTATTGGATACGGTCTCCGCCGCCTCCCGTTTTTCGTTGAATATTTTCAGCAAAAAACGGAAGTCGAAAACAGGCGCCACATTTGAAGCGCTTACCAATCCAAAATTCGTTTTCAAAGCCGGAGGCGATAATTTCATCATCGTCACCACTATTCCTATCCAATTGCGGATGCAGGACTTGGGTGTTCGCCGACTGTATACCCGTCCGCTGTGGGGCGCGTTGAAACATTCGTATGGACGGCTGCAATACGGGCTGGCTGACGAAATACGGAAATCAATAGCCGAAGAACTGCAAAAAGCATTAAACAACCAGTAACCATGGCAGGACGAAAACTATCAAACGACGAAATCAAATGGATACTCTCGGTCGATGCACAGGGCGCACAGGCAGAGATACAAAAATTCTCAACCGAAATCAATCGGCTTAGAGACGAATCCGCGTCATACAAAGAGCAAATAAAGACCTTAAACAAAGAACTTAAAGACAATGAAAAGCAACTATCATCCCTTGAACGGCAGGGAAAACAAAACACGAAAACTTACAGCGACCTGAAACAGACAGTCCTTGACACAAGGGTACAGATTTTGGACTATACCCAGAAGATAAAGGACAATACCAAAGCCATCGAGGAGCAAAATAAAAACATCGATGAGACGGTAAAAACGATGAAGCTGCAGGACATGACCATGTCGCAACTGCGGCAGCGGGCAGCAGAACTTCAGAATCAGATGGAACATACATCCGCTTCCCTGTCGCCCGAAGCCTATAAGAAACTGCAAAAGGAATTGGGCGAAGTCAAAGACCGCATGTTTGTCGTACAAAATGCAGGCAAGAGCATGATAGGAACGTTTGCCGCGATGAACAACCCCGTCGGTGTCGCAGCGCGGGCTTTGCAGGGTTTCATTCAGGTACTCAACTACCTGAAAGCGCATCCCATCATTGCAGTAATCACGATTTTAGTCGGATTATTTTTGAAGCTGAGAGACATTGTCATGAAAAACGAACAGGCGGTCAAAACGCTAACCCGCATATTCGAGCCTTTCAAACAAATGCTTGACGCTGTCATCAATACAATCATGGTGTTTATAAACTGGATGTTGAAGTTCGTTGAAACACTGCTTGAAGGATTCCGTAAAGTAGCCGAATCGCTGCCTGGTATCGGCAGTAAAATTAAAGAAATAAACGACCGTACCGCCGAGATGAACCGCTTGCAAGTGGAGCATAAGCAAATACAACTTGATAATATTACATGGATAGCCGAAAAGGAAGCCGAAATAGAAAAGCTGCGCGAAAAAACTTTTATGAAAGAGTTATACAACGCGGAGCAAAGACTCGGTTTTTATAAACAAATGGTAAATTTACAAAAAAGCGTCATTGTCGATAAAATAAAAGAAAAAAAATTAGAAGTTAACATGTTAGAGCTTGTTGACAATAAAATCAAGGACACGCATGCTTGGAAAATTGAACACGCGAATGCGCTAAAAGACCTCAATCAACTACAATCAGCGCTCAATCTTGAATGGATGGGCGGCGCCAAACGGGTAAACCAATTTATGGCTGAGCTAAGAAAAGAAGGCGAGGACGCCATAAAAGAAGTATCCGACGCCGACAAAAAAACTGTCGACGACAGGCTCAAAAACGAAGAACGCGCGTTAACAGAACAAATAAACAACCTCAAACAGGCACGCTTGGAAGAAACCATCACCGAGTTGGAATATAACCGCCAGGTCGAACAGTTAACGTTAGAAAGCGCCAACCGCAAACTACAGATTAAAGGGCAGGAAAAAGAAAAGATACTGCAATTAGAAAAAGAAATCTTGGACACGCAAATCAAGATGAAAGCCGACGAAGAAAAAGAGCGGAAAGCCGCCGATAAAAGCATTTTGGAAGCCATCCGCAAAGAAAAGGATAACGAATTATTGATGCTTGACAGCGCCCGAAATACCAAGCTTGAAATCCTGCAGGAGGAAGAAAGCGATCAGCAAATATACGCTTTGCGGGCGGCAGAATTAGAAGCCGAAACAGCCGACGCCCGTCTACGGGTAATCCGACAATTCTCTGATACGCTTAAAAAAGCCGAGTTCAATGACGCGCAAATACGCTTGGACGCCATCGAAGACAACGAAAAAGCAGTCATAGAAGCTGAAAAGAAAACACTGAGCGAGCAGGAAAAAGTGCGCAAACAGTTCGGAAAAAGTATAGCCGATATCGAAAGGCAATATAACATCAGAAACTGGGAAGAACGACAGCAGGACGAATTTCGTATATTAAAAAAACAATACGAAGAGAAACTGATGTCGGAAGAAACTTACCAGAAAGCAATAGCAGCATTGGAACGCAAATACCGCGACGAACAACTGCAGGCTAAACAACAGGCTGCCGTTGATAATATGAAAGAGCAATTCAACCTCGAATTGGAAGGGATGAAACTGCTTCACGACCAGAGGATGCTTTCAGAAAGTGAGTACGAAGAGGCTGTTTTCCGGATGCGGATGCGCTATTATTCGCGTTACGCACAAATGGCAGCCGACTATGTTCAGCAGGTTGCCGGTGTAGTGTCCGATATGATGGCAGCCGAAACAACGAACATCGAAGCCCGTTACGACGCCGAGATAGCCGCCGCCGGAAACAACAAAGAGGAGGTAGAGCGATTAGAGCGCGAAAAGGCAAAAAAGAAGTTAGAGATAGAAAAGAAATACGCCGATGTCCAGTTTGCCATCACCGCCGCCCAGATTATTGCCAGCACCGCCATGGCGGTTATGCAGGCATTTTCGCAACTCGGACCTATAGCCGGCGCTATAGCCGGTGCGTTAGTGGCTGCCGCCGGCATCGCACAACTGCTTGTCGCCAACGCCCAGCGTAAAAAAGTAAAAGCGATGACGCTTGCCGACGGAGGCTCATCTGATGCGCCGCAATCCGGAAAGATAACCATGCGCGAAGGCTTTGCCGAGGGCGGTCCTAACATCGACTATTCAACCGGCGGTTATACATCGCCAGGGCCGAAATACCAGCAGGCAGGATGGCTGCCGGTACACAGCGGCGAGTATGTCGTCGCTTCCAACGAAATGGTACGACCGGATGTGGTTGAAAAAGTACGATCAATAGAAAAAATACGACGACAGCGAATAACCGGAAGTCGTACCTCGGCAGCAGGGTTCTCCGAAGGCGGACATAACCAGAGCGATGAAACAAGAAGAACAATTGCAGAGGAAAAACGAACTTTCGATAATCTCACGAAAGTTGTACAGCGATTAGTAGATGGCGACATAACAGTCAACTATGGCATCACCGAAATGGAAGCACAGCAGCGACGCCGTTTGGAAGTTGAAACCCTTTTCACTAATCAGTCATGAGCGTCATCATCAAAAACATGAACGGCGAAGCGTTTGATATCCCTTCCGACTATGTGATAGAATCAACGCGCACCAACCCACTTTTCACAAAGAAAGGTCCGCAGACCGTTCCCGTTTCTTTTCCTGCTACCTCCCGCAACCGGCGTCTGACTGAAAATATCGGAAGAATTGACAATGCTGCCCGCCCATCAGCGACGACACGCGTGATTATCGAAAGCGGCACCATGCAACAAACCGGGTTGCTTGCTATCCATACAGCCTCCCAACAAACGATATCTGCCAACATCGGATGGGACGAATCCGAGATGTACGCTTCTATGAACAAAACTTTACTGCCCGACATGCCCGAACTGCCCGTTTTCGATCCGGGAGGAGCTACTTTGGATGCGCGACGCGACGCTATATTGGCACACCTGCGCGATGTGATGAACGAGACAGTCGTCACCGATTACGCAATCTTTCCGGTAGTTCTGAAGATTGATACAGGAGGAGAAGACACACAAGCCTATCTCGAACTGTTGAACGATACATTTATGACTACGACTGAAGAATACGGATTACCTGGACCTTCAAACGGCGCTATCGGCGGTTTCAGAGCAAAACAGAACCGTATCATACAACGCATACACAACGGTCAGGTCGTGCCTTTCGACGCACCCAAATGTTATGGATTATCCCCGTTCCTGAAGATATGGAAAGTATTGGAACTTATCTTTTCCAACTACGGATTTACACTCGAAAACAATCCGTTTTACGAACACGTACAGTTACGAAAACTTGTCGTTCTGAATAACACCATGGATTCGGTTATCACCGGACGACTGTCGTATAAAGACCTTATGCCGGATGTGACGGTAGAAGCCTTTCTTGATGCACTAAATAAAAAATTCGGGATGCTGTATTACGTCAACTCCAACACTCGTTTGGTAAAAATAAAATTCATTCGCGACGTAATCGACATGTCCAACTTTGACGGGTTGATTGACCTAACATCCTATAAATCATCTTCACCATCCATTAGCTATAAAGAAAACAAACAGCTCAAATTGACAGGAAACAATGAAATCGAAGGAACAGCGCCGATATCCGATTCTTATGATGACTTCTTGGCTTCCGTTAATTATCAGTTCTTGGATGCTGACAGCAGTTGGACTTGGGACATTCGCTATTCATTAATTTATGTAGCATGGCGCCGGATTTACGGTTTTTTCGAGTATCAGGTCTTCGGCGGTCGCTTGATATTGTCATCCGACTTTTTTAATTGGGACAAAGGAGATGATATGCCGTATGAAGAGATGAAATTCACCGATCTGAACCTGCCGTTTTTAATGAATATTTCGGATAAATTTATGAACCCGCAAACTCATGACGTTTTAGCGTACCTTGTTGGTTACAAAAACAATTATTCGGTCGAAACGGTTGATGCTGATATTGTCAAAAAAGACCGTTCGAAGGCAAAAATAGCTTTTGCCTTTGCGTATGGAAAGACGGGGAAAAATATTAACCAAATGAGTCCTGAATACAACTATTCCTATTCATCGCAGGACAACCGCGGTCATAATGGCGATTTTATTATCAATCCCGTTACCGGCAGCCGTTATGACCTATCGCTAAATATCCAACACGAAGACGGTTTGTACAATCGCTTCTGGCGACCTTACGACGCCTTTTTGCGCTATTCGGGACACGAAGTAAATATGACCGTAAAAATGTCGGAATCCATGATTTCGGCAGTCGCGTTGTATCAGAAAGTTATAATTGACAATCAGATTTTTATCATCGAAGAGATACGTTCAAAATTAGGGAATAAAGCAGCAAGCGCCGAACTCAAACTGCGGACGCTCCGCATGTACGAACCCTATACCATACAGGTACTTCCAACCTTCTCTCCGCAGAAATACTACTGGCGTCCGGTTTCGGTCGTTGATTGGGACTACATCTACTATTTTCAATCGATGGGAATAACCAACTGGACACGGCACGACATCAGTTCCATTGAATTTATGCTACCGCCAACAACCGAACAGTATACCGCCGGACAAACAATCGTGATGAATTACCAGTTTGTAGTCCGATGGAGGCAAAACAACATCGACCAGGATAGAATTATCAATCAGGTTACGACCTGGCATCCGAATATAATCACATAAAAAATGATATTATGGCTTTAGTTTTTAAAAAGCAACCACTTGAGTACTACTTGGCTAATAATCCAATCGTTTTTAGCTTACGGACGGATTCGAAAAGTCCGGTAGAAATGATATTCTCATCCTTTTATGGAAACAATTTCAAAGGAGTGTATACGCCAACTTATGCTGGTTACTTTGAAGTAACCATCGACATTTCGGATGTGATACAATCATTTATTCCAGTTGTTAATTCAATACCGAATAACAGTCTTACCGGCGCCGTTGACTTTAGTTATCTTGATATACAGGTTATCTTCAAACAGGACATCGACCAATTGATATATTATGGTAAAGTCTACAACGGCGGAGTAAGCAAAAAGATGTTACGCTATATGGTAGCGCAAAAAAAGGATATTTTTGAATGGAAATTATTGAACCCTGATAAACAGTTCCTGATGACCACCCGCACTTCCGGCAGACATATCACACTACGCGAGAGCGAACTGTGCCCGTTTTATTTCATCGCATCAAATGCGAATTATACCTTAGTAGCCGAAGATATTACAACCGGAGCTATCCCATTGAAAATAACATTTGATTTACAAAACCTGACAGCCGGAAACATTCATACATTCGACATTAACCACATAAGAAAAAACTACGGAAAGCGGTTTTCGTATTTCAAATTGAACGTAAATAATAACCTGATATGTGATATGCGGCTTATCCCGTCTGCCGTTGTACCAGATATCTATGTCATTGAATTTCGCAATTCGTATGGCGTTCCGGAGCGTATTGAGGTGTCAGGAAAAAAAACTTCCAAGCCGGAGTTTAGCGATGACAATGCTTTCAACCGGTTCGACCCGGAAGTATACGACTTTATCGAACAAAACGAGCGCCTTGCTATCAGGGAGGTCATCGCCGCGCAGTTCGGCTATAAAACGCTTGAAGAATTTCTTTTTGCCCGCGATATGCTGCAAAGTGAAAAGCGTTATCTTATTACGCCATCCGGCAGCCGTTATGAAGTACGGGTAAAGTCATCAGAATACACACACGAACTGCACCCTGTAACTCCTGACAGCGTACCGTTGGAAATCAGCTTCGTGGATACAGAAACCGAATTTTCGCCGCCGCCCGACGAATCATTACCGGATGGTGGGGGTGTCTCATCAGGTGGCGATTTTAATAAAGATTTTAATAACGACTTTAACAATAACTAATTATGCCAAATCTATCAAATTTAAAGGATGCCATTCAGGCAGTCATCAAAACAAACGGAAACAACGAGATAACAGGGATGATACTTCAAAAGTCATTTACCGATTTCATTGAAGCGATAAGCAATGGGTACATCTTTCGTGGGATAGCAACGCCATCGACGAATCCCAGCGCTAGTGATGCGAATGTGTTCTACCTTGCTTCTCAAAATGGGACATATACTTATTTCGGTAATTATATACTTACCGGAGGTATTGTTATTTTCACAAACAGTGGCACCGGAGGGGCATGGCAGGCAGCTAAGTTAGATCTGAAT
>CAYUAK010000237.1:0-6059 GCA_964442765.1 uncultured Tannerella sp.
GGGGGCAGGGGGATGTAAAGAGGGCCGGTATAAAACTAACACATTCACACGGATTAGAAATCCGCGCAAGCAGAGACAGTTCTGTGTTCTCAGCGCCTCTGTGCTTACATATTGATAACGTCTTCTGATTTTACAGGTGGCGTATCGGAAATCATACCAAGTTCATCAACGTAGGCAATCATACTGTCATACCCTTTTTCTTTCGGGGCATTTTTTCGCTCTACTTTTTTCTTTTGTTTTTCCAATCGTTTAGCGCGTTTCCTTTTTTCGTTTTCCCGTTTGAAAGATAATGCCGGATTTGCCATTATACAAGTCGTTGATGATGGCTAATATCTCCGGGAATACCCGCCGCTACGACGGTTATTGTTGAAATCCCGTCTTTCCGTTTTTGGTTTAGCTACATTAACTACAATGACTTTGCCGTCATACTCGATTTCGTTCAGTTCATCGATGGCTTTTTGCCCTTCTGCCTCATTGGGCATCTCAACGAAACCAAATCCTCTTGACCTACCGGTTTCCCTGTCGGTGATAACTTTAGCTGAAGATACTTCTCCATACTCTTGGAATAATTCTTTTAAGTCAGCATCATTGACGCCATAACTTAAATTCGCGATGTAAATGTTCATTAAATTTTTAATTAATAAGTAAATAATATTATAAGATCGAGGATGAAAAGTACAGGAAGGCCATTTCTAATTAGTTTCAAAAGAAGCGCTAACAATAAATTAACAACTCTAATCCGCGACAAAGGTACAACCTTTTATTTGATTATTCATTTTTTTTAATTTTTTTTTTAAAAAAAAATTTTTTTGCTCTTTTTTTCCGGAATAAGTAACAACGGCGTCCTTGCCGTTGTTACTAGACATTCTCCCTGAAAAACCGTTTATTTTATAATAAAACCGTCATTTTGTCGTTTTTAGTTATATGCGTATGGGTCATATCCTGTTATGTGCTGTTTTCATGGGTGTTATATCTACCTCATGCAAGACTGTCAAACTGAGCGTTGCCGAAGAAAAGCAACGCATAGGCGAATATTTTGAAGCAGCGGGCATGTACCGTAAACTGTACGCCAAGACTAAACCCGACCAGCGTGATATGCGGGCTTACCTTGCCTACCGTGCAGGTATCTGCTATCAAAAGATTAACGATATAAAACAGGCTACAAGCTACTACCAGCGAGCATTGAACTTCAACTATCCCGACAGTCTGCTCTATCTGCGTCTCGCTCAGACCTTTCACCAAGGGGGGCGATACAATGAAGCCGCTACTTATTACAATAAGTTTTTAGAACAAAACCCGGAACATATTTTGGCGCTCAATGGCCTCGCCGGATGTGCGCTCGCCCTCCAGATGAAAGAAAAACCGACTACTTACCAGGTCAGACGAATGGAACTCTTCAATTCGCGTTTCGGCGAGTTTAGCCCGATGCTTACCGGCGATGCCTGCGATAAGCTCTATTTCGCCTCCTCGCGCACCAAAAAGGTAAGCAAAGATTCGCTCAGCGCTATCACAGGACAACTGACAAACAAATTCTTCCTTTCCGAAAAGGATGAAAAAGGAATGTGGAAAAAACCCGTCGAATTGGATGAGGCTATCAATACAAAGTTCGACCAGGGTACGCCCTCTTTCTCGGCCGACGGAAATACGATGTACTATACCTATTGCTCAAGCGACCCCTTAGATTCCCGTCCGGCGGAAATATACAAGGCTTCCCGCAGTGGCGCTTCGTGGGAAGCCGGTACCCGCATCAACCTTATCAAAGATTCCATCACGAGTTTAGGACATCCGGCTATTTCGCCCGATGGCAAATATATCTATTTTGCTTCGGATATGGGAGGGTACGGGGGATTAGACCTGTACCGCGCCCGTTTTGTCGGGCTAAACGACTTTGCAGGTATTGAAAACTTAGGGCCGCAAATCAATACGCCAGGTAATGAGATGTTTCCATACGTGCGCGATTCGGTAACCATCTATTTTGCTTCCGACGGACATCCGGGCTTAGGCGGATTGGACCTGTTCAAAGCTACACGGGATAGTTTAGGTGTTTGGCATGTCAAAAACATGGGTTATCCTGTCAATTCAATGGGCGACGATTTTGGCATCACTTTTGAAGGCAGAAAAGAAAAAGGCTTCTTCTCGTCGAACCGTAACGACGCCCGCGGTTACGACCATATCTACTCGTTTGAACGCCCTGTCGTCACTGTCTTTATCGAAGGATTTGTCTCCGACGCCGAAGAGAAACCACTCGAAGGCGCCATCGTCCGTATCGTTGGAAAAGACGGACTGAACGAAAAAGTTTTTGCCAAACCCGATGGCTCATACAAAGTAGAACTCGAACGCGACATCAGCTATGTGATGATGGCAAGCGCACCCGACTACCTGAACCAACACTTCGAACTGACAACCGACCCTGACGAGCGTAACGAGACCTATTACGTAGACTTCTTCCTCTCGCCGATTTTCAAACCAACGGTGGTAGATAATATTTTTTACGACTACGACCAGGCGACACTGCGCCCCGAATCAAAAGAAGCGCTCGACGAAATCGTTCAACTGTTGAACGACAACCCTAATATCACCATCGAAATGGGATCACATACCGACCGCAAAGGCTCGGAAAGGTATAACGAAGGACTTGCGCAGCGAAGGGCGCAATCGGTCGTCGACTACCTGATTGAAGCTGGCATCTCCCCCGACCGCCTGACAGCCAAAGGATACGGTAAGTCGGTACCCAAAACAGTGACCGCTAAAATGGCCAAAGAAAACGGGTTCTTGCAGGAAGAGACTATCCTCAACGAAGCCTTTATCTTGACACTCACCCCTGAACAACAGGTGATAGCCGACCAGTACAACCGCCGTACCGAACTAAAAGTAACCGGCATGAACTATAACCTATATTAAGAAACGAAGTTCGCTTTCACGAAGTGGAAGCAATTAAAACTTACCACTATGAGCAATACCCTTTATTTCAGCCCGCTATCTTTTCCGCTTTATGTGATGGCCAAACCCGTAGGCCCAATTTGTAATATGGATTGCGACTATTGCTACTACCTCGAAAAAAGCGAAATATACAAAGGTAGAAAAGGGTTTAAAATGACAGACGACCTCCTTGAACGCTTCACTGATGAGTATATCAACTGCCAGACATCGCCTTTTGTACTGTTCACCTGGCATGGCGGCGAACCCCTACTCCGCGGAATTGACTTTTACCGCAAAGCGTTAAGACTGCAAAAACAGTACGGACAGGGGCGGGAAATATCAAATTGTATCCAGACTAACGGACTGTTACTGACCGATGACTGGTGCCGTTTCTTTAAAGACAACAACTTTTTAGTCGGTATATCTATAGACGGCCCCGAAAGAATACACGACCACTACCGCAAAGATAATGGCGGACGAGGTACCTTCCGACGGGTGATGTCAGGGATAGAATTTTTGCGCAAACACGACGTCGAATTTAACACGCTGTCGGTTCTCAATGATTATAATGTAAACTATCCCGTTGAGATATACCGTTTTTTCAAAGAGATAGATAGCCGGTACATGCAGTTCACCCCTATCGTCGAAAGGTTTGGCACACGTGACGACGGACTTGAACTTTTGACGGCTGACGATGCCCCCGACGACGGGGATATGGCCTCATGGTCGGTTTCGCCCTTAGCATTCGGTAACTTCTATATCCGCATGTTTGACGAGTGGGTACGCCGCGATGTCGGTCGTTTTTACGTTCAACTATTTGACGCTACCTTAGCCTGTTTTGTAGGCGAGCAACCCGGCGTATGCCTCTATGCCAAGACCTGCGGACATGCCCTTGCCATGGAACATAACGGCGACGTCTATGCCTGCGACCATTTTGTCTTCCCCGAATATTTGCGGGGTAATATCCAACACAACCAGCTAACAGGCATCACACTCTCAAAGGAACAAATCCGCTTCGGTAACGATAAATACGACAGCTTGCCCCACCAATGCCGGTCATGCAGGTACCTCGCACTTTGCAACGGCGAATGTCCCAAAAACCGCATAGCCACCACTATTGACGGCGAGTACGGCTTAAACTACCTGTGCCCCGGCTTACAACGCTATTTCGACCATGTTTACCCCTATATGGCGTTTATGGCTGAAGAACTCCGAAACAAACGCCCCCCCGCCAACATCATGCACTCCAACCTCATATAACCCCAACTTCACGTTAGTTTATAACTTGTGCCTCTCTGATATTGAAAATTTTTAACTTGCTATCCTGTAAGTATTTATTATAGTTGATGAAAATTAATAAAGAATAAATCAGGATAATATTATTGCAAATTCAATTTTTTTTCCGACCTTTGCGGCTTGAATTGATAGTGACTCCGTAGCTCAGTTGGTAGAGCAATTGACTCTTAATCAATGGGTCGAGGGTTCGAGTCCCTCCGGGGTTACAAACTGATTATCATTACTAAAGCGTTATGACCAGCATGTTATGACGCTTTTTTTTTCTATAAAGTTGCATATATTACAAAATATGCGTAATTTTGCGCCGTTTTAAATTACAAATAAATTACAAAATTACAAATAAATTACAAAAATTATGGCAACATTTTCCCCTGCTATTAGAACAAAGAAGGAATATAACACCGTCTACATCCGCTTGTCGCATAATTCAAAAACAGATTATGTTAAAACGGATATGGTAGTCCATAAGTCCGGAATAAGGAAGGGAATTATAATAAATCACGAGATTTTGGCAAATTGCGCCCTGAAAATTAAGGATTTTATTAACAAAATTAACAACTTGAATATATCTTCATGGACAATACAAGAGTTGAAGGATTATTTAATATCGGAACAAAACGACATATCATTTACGGATTTCGCCAAAAAGCATATAGACAAACTTACTTGCGAAGGGCGTGTGAGTTCGTCCGATAGTTACATGCGAGCCGTTAATAATTTATACGGCTTTTTAAAAAGAACAGACGTATATTTCAATGAACTGACAAGCAAAGTCATTCAGGAATGGGTCGATTCGATGAGCGGTTCGTTAAGGAAGAAAAGCGCGTACCCGACTTGCATTAAAGCGATATTTAACGCGGCTTTTAGGGAGTATAACGATTATGACTACAATGTAATCCGTATCCGCGTCAATCCGTTTGCTCGTGTAAGAATACCTAAAATGCGGGTAACGGAAAAGCGAAACATCTCAGTTGATGTGTTAACAAAACTTTTTACTTCAGAAATTGATTTCCCAGACAACTACGACGGATTATCGCGCAAAGAACTTGCAATTGATACTGCAAAATTGATTTTCTGCCTTGCCGGAATAAATGCTGCCGATTTGTACGACCTCAAAAAATCAGCGCTAAAAAATGATTGGAAGTTACGCTATAACAGAAAAAAGACACGTGAAAAAAGCGACACAGGCGCTTATACAGAAATAACCGTTCCAGAACTGATAAGACAACTTTTTGAAAAATATGCCGGCAAGAAAGACAACCTTTTCCTATTTAGCGATCGGTTTGCCGACTGCCAAGGATTCGTTAAGACGGTGAATATTGGACTTAAAAGAATTTGCAGTGAGTTGAATATTATGGATACAATTACCACCTATTCATTCCGCCATTCGTGGGCTACAATCGCGCAAAATGACTGCGGAGCAAGTACAGAGCAGGTTGCTTTTGCATTAAATCATTCATCGTCATACAAAATCACGGAAACTTACATTAGAAAGGATTATTCCCCAATAGACAGGCTTAACGAATCGGTAATAAAAGTAGTTTTCAAATAAAGTTGAATTTGTTTAACACAACCCATACCGCTCAACTATCCGGCACAACTTCCACCCATACCTCTCATCCGCCGCATACCCAAAACGCTGCAACCCGTATGCCCAACCCTTATAATCGTACACACTCAGATTAAACAGTGAAGCATAACGGGCAGAACCTGAAATCAACTCGCAGTAGGACACAAAAGAAGCCTCGCCGGTAGCGTAGCGCGTCAATCCGTTATTTATCCCAAAATGATTATTACGCTCACGTGCAGCCGATGATGTACCGAAACCCGATTCTAAACAGGCG
>CAYUAK010000238.1:0-17189 GCA_964442765.1 uncultured Tannerella sp.
AAAACAAAGTTAGCGTTCACGAAGTGGAAGCAATTGAGAATTGAGAATTCTGACTACTGACTACTGGCCTCTGAAGACTATCGGCTTAACTTTGTCGGATTTTTAGCGATGAAGTCTTTCCAGGTCGAGTAGGATTTCTCCAATTTGGGGCTGCTTGTATCCATATAGTGACAGTAGGCGGCGGCAAGGCCGTCGGTAGCGTCTAATTGGGGTAACATATTCTCGTCAGGGATATGCAGTAACCGCTGCAACATGCCGGCTACTTGTTCTTTGGATGCCTGACCGTTACCGGTGATAGCCACTTTGATTTTCAGCGGTGCATATTCGCTGATAGGGATATCCCGATGAAGCGCCGCTGCCATAGCCACGCCTTGTGCGCGACCGAGCTTGAGCATGCTCTGTACGTTTTTGCCGAAAAATGGCGCTTCGATAGCCAGCACATCCGGATGGTACGAATCTATTAACTGAATGACCCGGTCGAAAATATGCCGTAACCGGAGGTAGTGATTGTCAAATTTATCTAACTTCAGTACCCCCATCGCCTCTAAATGCGCCTTTTTTTCTTCGACCGATAAGACACCGTAACCCATGATAATCGTGCCCGGGTCGATGCCTAAAATGATTTGTTCGTTTGCCATACTACCTGTTTTCGCTGCTAAATGGGCTGTAAAAGTACATTTTTTTTACTTCAACAGCAAAAATTAAGCCGATTTTTTGGCAGTTCGGATTTTTATTACGTAATTTGCGCAACGAAATTCGCGTAATTTTATAAACTTTTATGAAGAAAAACCCCTTTCTGATTGCGGGCTATAATATGAATAGAATCGGAATATTGTTAAAAATGCTTATTGTAAGCATTTTACTGTCAGCATCAGGAACCTTGTCGGCAGATACTGTCGTGATGGGTGCTGACCGCATGGATGAGATTAAAAAACTCGTGAAGAATAAACGCGTGGGTTTGATTGCCAATCAGACCTCGGTTTTGCAGGACGGACGACACCTGTTAGACGTCCTCCTGAAAGGAAATGTTAAGGTGATAAAGGTATTTGCCCCCGAACATGGATTCCGTGGGACAGAGGAAGCCGGCGCTACTGTGGCTAACAGCCGTGACACTCAAACCGGGATCCCTATTGTTTCGGTCTACGGGAGTAACAATAAACCAACTAAGGCTCAATTGGTTGATGTAGACATACTTATTTTCGATATGCAGGATGTAGGCACTCGATTTTATACCTATATCAGTACGATGCACTATGCCATGGAGGCTTGTGCCGAAAACAAAAAAGAATTTATCGTATTAGACCGCCCCAATCCGAATGATTATATAGATGGCCCTATACGCAAAAAAGGCTTTTCTTCTTTTGTAGGCGTTCATCCGATACCGGTTTTGCATGGCTTGACGGTCGGTGAACTGGCGCGTATGATCAACGGTGAAGGGTGGCTTACTACCGGCAAGAACAGTTGCAAACTGCAGGTTGTCAAGATGCAAAACTGGTCACACGGCGACCCGTACCTCTTACCAATCAATCCATCGCCCAACCTTCCGAACAACCATGCAATCCGGTTATATCCTTCGCTTTGTTTTTTTGAAGGGACGAGCATTAGTGTCGGGCGCGGCACTACATTTCCTTTCCAGGTACTCGGCGGTCCTGATCCAAAATACGGCGACTTCCGTTTCACACCACAACCGATTCGGGGAATGGATTCAAAACCGCTGCACAATGGCGTTGAGTGTTTTGGAACAGATTTGAGAGACTATGATTTTGAAGGCGGGCTGTCGCTTCGTTTTGTGATTGAGTTTTTCAAAAAATCAGGCTCAAATGAAAAAGAATTTTTCGCGCGGCCTAACTGGTTCGACTTACTTGCCGGCACTGATATCCTTCGACAGCAAATCATAGCCGATCTCAGTGAAGCCGAAATACGTGATTCATGGAGCGATGAGTTGAACGAGTATAAAATAATGAGGAGGAAATATATTCTATACTAATCTGAATTATTTGTGCTATTGGGGGCAAGTTGCACATTTGCAATAAAGAAAAAGCAAAATCTTTTAAATTCCTTGTTTGATACAAAACTTCGAGTTTTAGAAAATGGAAATGGATAGGAAAAGATGCCACAATGGATATGTTACGAAATAAATTGACTTTTCCCGTCATTGGCAGACCCTATTATGATACAAAATAAAATAATAGAAGTCATCCTTTGTATGTTGATCTGCTTTTCCTGTAAAGAAGCGAAACAGCAAGCGCCGGAAGTTGAGGTCGATACCGAATGGGTCGGCCATCAGGGGGAATTGTTCGCGTATGGTATTTGCGTCGATTCGTTGGAAGTCAATCACTATACGATTAAGAGTGGCGATAGTCCGGCTGCCATTTTTGCTAAGTTAGGCTTTTCGGCAAGGATGAATGACAGTCTGTGTAGAGCCTCCTCCGAAGTTTTAGACCCTAAAAGGCTGCGTACCGGTATGACCTACGCAACAATCACGACGCAGGATAGCCTCGCTACTATCCAATATATTGTTTTTGCCAAATCTAAAACAAACTTTTCTATAATAGACCTGACAGGCGACAGTATTCACGCATACGAATACAACAAAGCGGTTCGCTTAGAAAGGCGCTATTTGGAAGGCGGTATCACCACTACGCTCTGGAGTCTGATGCGAGCAAAAGGGGTTAATACAACGTTAGCTTTACAAATTGCCGATATTTTTGCCTGGCAAGTCGATTTTTTCGATATAAAAGAGGGTGATTCTATTCGTGCTTTGTATGAGGTGGCGTTTGTAGATGATACAACGGAGCTATATATTGCATCAGTGGAAGGGCTGCTTTTTACGCATCAGGGCAAGGATTTTATTGCCATTCCTTTTGTACAGGACAGCATTAGGGAGTTTTTCGACGAGGAAGGCAACAGTTTGCGGAAAGAATTTCTGAAGGCACCGCTTGATTTTTCTCGTATAACCTCCCGTTTTAGCAGCGCTCGCTTTCATCCCATCCTGAAAATTACACGCGCTCATTATGGCATAGACTACTCGGCGCCTGTCGGTACGCCGGTGAGAGCCATCGGCGATGGTATTGTCGTGTCAAAAGGATGGGCGGGCGACGGTGGTAATACCATTCAAATCAAACATAACTCCGTATATACTACGTCCTATATGCACCTGCAAGGTTTAGCGAAGGAAGTCCAGTTAGGCGGATTTGTGAAGCAGGGAATGGTAATCGGTTATGTGGGGGCTACGGGATTAGCTACCGGCGCGCACCTCGACTTTCGTGTGTATAAAAACGGACAGCCAATCAACCCGATGCTTATCGAATCGCCCCCTTCCGAGCCTGTCAAACCGGAATTGATGGATAGCTTCAATCAAGTAAAACAAGCTGTTTTTAAGGATATTCAGCACAGAGACACAGCGTATCACAGAGAATAATTAAGTAATTTTTTATGAAAACATTTGGTAACATTATTTGGCTCCTTTTTGGAGGTATTTTTACGAGCATTGGGTATGTACTGTCCAGTTTATGTCTGATGATTACGATTATTGGCATCCCATTTGGCCTGCAAACGCTCAAATTAGCATCTTTAGCGCTATGGCCATTTGGTCGCAAAGTGATAAACAATGGCCAAACAAGCGGCTGTTTGCAGTTGATAATGAATATTATATGGTTTTTTTGCGGGGGATTTTGCATTTGTCTGAGTCATCTTTTTTTTGGATTGCTTTTCTGCATCACACTCATTGGGATTCCTTTCGGGATGCAGCATTTTAAATTGGCAGCGCTGGCGTTAACTCCTTTTGGTAAGACGATTATTTAACAATTAATATTTATAGGATGAAAAGAGTTTTATATTTGGGTTTATTATTGGCTGTTTTCAGCTTCGGGGTGTTTGCTGATGTTAGGCTGCCTGCAATTTTCAGCGATAACATGGTACTGCAACAGCGCTCGCAAGTGGCAATCTGGGGATGGGCTAAGCCCAATGCCGGCGTGACGGTTACCGGTTCGTGGAATAAAAAAACGGTAAACGCTAAAAGCGACGCCAAAGGCTATTGGCGTGTGACGGTCGAAACACCAACGGCTGGTTTTACACCTTACACGCTAATGGTTAGTGATGGCAAAGCTGTCACTGTCAGGAACATCCTTATAGGCGAGGTGTGGATTTGTTCGGGGCAGTCGAATATGGAAATGCCGATGAAAGGTTTCCGAAATGAGCCTATCGAAGGAGGCCCTGAGGCGATAGCTTCGTCGACGAACCCCTACCTTCGTTGCTTTACTTTGACGAAAGCCTCCAAAGCAGCGCCACAGGACGATTGTACGGGTACATGGGAATTAGCAGCCCCTCATACTACACCTAATTTTACTGCTACCGGGTATTTCTTTGGACGCAGGATTAACCAGGCGTTAAACGTCCCGGTTGGGTTGGTTCACACCAGTTGGGGCGGTTCGCGCATTGAAGCCTGGATGACGCCTAACTCATTGAAAGAAATCCCGGAAAAGCCCATCCCTGCAACAGACGCCGATATACGGATTCAAAACGGGTCGCCTACCGTGCTTTATAATGGAATGATTCATCCTATTTTAGGCTATGGTATACGCGGCGCTATCTGGTATCAGGGCGAATCCAACCGCGATGAGCCTGCTTTGTATGTTAAGATGTTTGATGCGATGGTACGCGAATGGCGCGCGCTGTGGGGTATGGGTGAGTTTCCGTTCTACTACTGTCAGATTGCTCCATATAACTATGGTGGAGGCTCAAATTCCGGTTATATTCGCGAAGCGCAGGCTAAAGGAATGGTCACAACACCTAACACGGGGATGGCGGTACTGATGGATGCCGAAAGTGTCAACAGTATCCACCCACCCAAAAAACGCGATGCGGGCGAGCGGCTGGCGCTCTGGGCATTAGCTCAAACATACGGGATGGAAGGAATGCACTACAGAAGCCCCGAAGTCAAGTCACTCGATATAGAAGGACGGGTTGCGATACTTACTTTCGATGTCGATGCCAGTCTGGGCTTAACGACGTATGGTAAGGAAATTCTGAATTTCGTTATTGCAGGTAAGGACAGACGGTTTTATCCGGCCAAGGCTGCTTATTCGGGCAACAGGGTATATGTTTTCTCGCCCGCTGTGGCACAGCCGGTAGCGGTCAGATACTGCTGGGACGATACTTCGGGAACGGAGCTTTTCACGGTCGAAGGCAATCTGCCGGTCGCATCGTTCCGCACGGACGATTGGTGATCTTTGTCGAAGGTTTTTTGTATAACGATGGAAATAAACGGTGACATTAAGTATCAACGGCAAGGATGCCGTTGATAGTACTATTTTATCTGTCGATAAGGGGGTATTTTTTGAGGGCTTCTTCGCGGGTGCAGGCGTTGAAGTGCCACCATTCGGTTGTGATAGGTTTGAAGCCGGCTTCTTCCATGATTCGTCGTAACAGTCTGCGGTTGTAATACTCAGTGGGACTAATCCGGCGCGTTTTCAACAGTTCGTTTTCTTTGTCTGTATAGGCTTCAGGGCCAAAGAAGTCGAAAGGTGATCCCATGGGAAGCCATTCGCCTTTATCGCTGACAAGCGTCACATCGACGGCCATGCCATAGTTGTGTTGTCCGCCCCCTTTGGCTGGGTCGGCTACAAAGTTATCATTGTTGGTGCGTTTTGCCCATTCCGACATCGTGCGTTGAACCTCTATCGGACGTCCGGCGTCATAGATAAGCAAAGAAAGGTTGTGGTGCTCTCTTTGGAGAAATTCCTGTGCATGGATGAGCATGATAGCCGCACGCGGTTGTAGCCATGCCTTTGTCAGTTGGGAATTATACAGAGGTCTTTTTAGAAAATTATCCGGGGTTGCGTAGACTAAATAGTATTGGATAGATGGCTCCCAGAAACAAACGTCTACAAGACCTAAACTGCGCATCTTAGTGTCCCAGTCGTAAGAGGCGGTTTGGGCGTTACCAATCTGTGAGCAAACGCCCAATAATAAAAAGAACAGTAAGCGGAAATTTTGCATATTATTAACCTTAATTATAAACTATTTATCTGAAGTTACAAACTTGCGTCCAGGCGATAACATCCCACCCTCTGCCCCGTTAAAAGGGGGATTAGGACAAGACGATTTGTTCGACCTCGATGGGATGATGAAGAAAAATGGAGGCTGATTCGGAAAATTTCTGACTTGCTTCGGTTGTCATATAACGGCATAAACCGTTTTTGGATAGGCGGGCTGTCATTTCGGGGTGTCGGCAAAGGTAGTTCTTTAAACTTTCCGCTACCAAAGGGCCTTGCGATACCAAAGAAACGCCATCTGGGAGGTATCTGCGGATTGTTTTTTCTAAGAGCGGGTAATGGGTGCATCCTAAGATGATTGTATCTATCTGTGGGTCGGACGAGAAGAGGTGATGGATATTCTTTTTTACAAAGAAATCAGCGCCTTCGCTGTCATGTTCTCTGTTTTCGACTAAGGGCACCCACATCGGACAAGCTTCACCGGTAACTGTCATCTCCGGATACAGTTTTTGTATCTCTAAGTTATAGGATTTGGAGGAAATCGTCCCCGCTGTCCCAACTATTCCAATATGACAGGTACAACTGAT
The DNA here is from genome assembly GCA_964442765.1 of uncultured Tannerella sp. GTDB lineage: Bacteria > Bacteroidota > Bacteroidia > Bacteroidales > Tannerellaceae > Tannerella. Next base: position 6,584 of record CAYUAK010000238.1, read on the forward strand.
AGCATCTATGGCCTCAATAGTAGGACGGATGACTCCAAGTACGCGGCGTGACGGATAGGCAGCCGGCAGGTCGTTTTGTTGAATCGTGCGCAAGGCTTTGGCCGATGCGGTGTTACAGGCTAAAATAACTAAGTGACAACCTTCTTCAAAAAGACGTTTGACAGCCTGACGGGTAAACTGGTAGACGATTTCAAATGAACGTGTGCCGTAAGGGGTACGCGCGTTATCGCCCAGATAAATGAAGTCATATTCGGGCAAAAGTCGGCGGATGGGTTCGAGTATAGTCAAACCGCCGTATCCCGAATCAAAGACGCCGATGGGGGATGTTCTCACTAACCACTATAATTTTAGTCCAAGCTTGGTTTTGACCTTTTCGGTGGCGTCGATGGCTGTCCTACCTACGTAATGAACGGCTTGCGAGTCAATAATTAACGTATACCCGTTTTCATCTCCTACCTGTTCGATGGCTTTTTGTACCTTCTCACGGATGGGGGCAAGCAGTTTCTCTTGCCTTTCTTCTCTATCTTGATAGAAAACCTGTTGTAAATTATCGATACGTTCTCGGATACCCTCTATTTCCTGAAGACGAGATTTTAGAATATTTTCGGGCAGCGAATCTTGCAGGTTGATATACTCGGCAGTTTTCATAGTATATTCGTCCTGCAATTTTTTAATATTCGTTTGGTAATGATTGGTAAGTGTTGCCATCTCGCTTTCAAGGTGCGAGATTTCCGGCATTGCATTAAAGACCTCCATTGTCTTGACAACAGCGATTTTCAACTCTTGAGCTACCATGCCAATGGGCAGTAGCAACATACACAGCATGATTAATTTTTTCATTTTCTTTTTTTTATAAATTTTATATAATAGTTTTCAGTTTTCAGTCCCCCTTTGAAGGGGGTTAGGGGGATGTAATCAGTTTTCAGTTTTGGCTAAGGCCGATTTTCAATTCAGTTTTTTCGGTTCACTATACTTATTTGGCATATCCCATTTTCAGCAATACTTCGTTGCTGATGTCTATCTTGGGAGATGCGAAGATGACGAAGCTCATCGACGATGCTCTATCGAGCACCATATCGTATCCTTTTTCCGTAGCGATGGCTTTGACGGCTTCATAAAGCTCGTTCTGGATAGGTTTCATCAGTCGTTCCCGTTGTTTGTACAGCTCACCTTCGGCGCCGAAATATTTCCTTTTCAGTTCCTGTGCTTCCAATTCTTTCTTCAGGATTTCTTCTTCCCGTTTTGATTTCATTTCGGCAGAAAGAAACACTAGTTCGCTTTGAAAATTTTTATACATTGTCTGGGCTTCTTGCAGCAGTTTTTCTACCTCAGCCTGCCAACGTTCCGAGAGTTGTCCTAACTGTTCGTTAGTCATTTCATACGCAGGAATATTTTTCAGAATATATTCCATATCAATAAACGCATACTTCTGTGCCGTTACGGTAGCAGACATCATACACAGCAGCGCCATACTTAAAAGTAATACAATTCGTTTCATATATTTTAATTTTAAAATTCTTGTCCTAAGATAAAGTGGAAATTACTTCCGCCCCGGTCGCGTTGCATGAAGGGCCGGTCGAAGCCGTATGCCCAGTCGATGCCCATCAGTCCTATCATTGGCAGGAAGATACGCACGCCGACGCCGGCAGAGCGTTTCAGGTTGAACGGGTTGAAGTCGGAGATGCTGTTCCATGCGTCGCCGGCTTCGCCGAAGACAAGCGCATAGATCGTGCTGGAGGGTTCTAAGATAAGCGGATAACGCAGTTCGAGTGAAAGGCGCGTGTAGGCGCGGGAGGCATAGTTATATGAGATAGAGCCATTGCCGTACCCGCGCAGGGCGATGGTCTCCTGGTAGTAGCTATATCCGCCGGTCATCCCGTCGCCGCCAACATAAAATGTGCCAAACGGCGACTTCTTATTTTTATTAAAGTCACCAATCCATCCTACTTCTACGCGTGACATAAGCACCGGCGTCCGTTTCTGCCCTGAGTTGTAGGTCGGAAGGGGCAATAGTGGAATAAAGATCTTGCTTTTAAATTTCGCCTTGTAATATTCTACATATTTATATTTCTCCGCTTCGGAAGTCATGCTGGCATAGTCCTTTCCGTCGATGAGCGAATAAGGAAAGGTCGAGGAGGCTGTGATAGAAAACTGCGAACCGCGGCGTGTATAGAGCGGGTTATCAATCGAATTGCGCTGGACTGTTACCTCTAAGTTAATATCGTTGTAGTTGCCGTTTTCGGATATCCCAAGTCCGGAGTACGAGTTCCAGTTGTTAAGCATGTAAATTTGATAGTTGAGCGTTGCCATGGCAAAGAAGAAATCGTCCGGCCAGTTCAACCGTTTGCCGTATCCCAGCGACAGGCCTGCAATCTGCATATACTTGCTCTTGTCGTAAGAGCTTTCATAATAGTTATAGCCGTAGTCATAACCGCCGTAGCCTCCATAGCCGCCGTAGCCTCCCATACCTCCCATCCCGCCGTAATAGCCGGGGTAGTAGTTCATATACATATTTTGCATTTGTTGCCGGTAATACCGGTCGTTGACGCCTGTGTAGCGAGAGAAGTAAGCGCTGACGGATAAGGTATTGGGTCGCTTGCCGCCGAACCAGGGATCCATGAACGAAATGCTGTAAGCCTGATAATATTGTGCATTTGTTTGTCCGCTGATGTTCAGTGTCTGCCCTTCGCCGGAGGGGATAATACCCCGTTTGTAGGTGCTGGGCTTTAGGATGTTATTCATAGCAAAATTGGAAAACCGCAGTCCTATTTTCCCGATGACGCCGGTTTGCCCCCATCCGAGTGAGAACTCCACCTGGTCATTTCCTTTGGAGGCTAAGTTATAGACGAGGTCTACGGTACCGCTTTCCAAATTCGGGTTGACATCTGGTTTTATATTTTCCGGGTCAAAGTGTCCCATTTGTGCCAGTTCGCGTAGTGACCGCATCAGGTCTTCTCTGTTAAACAGTTCACCCGGCTTGGTACGAAGCTCACGACGCACGACATCTTCATACAGGCGGTCGTTCCCGTTGATAACCACCTTGTTGATAGTGGCTTGGGGGCCTTCAAAGATGCGTATCTCCAAAATGACAGAATCGCCGACAAAATCAGCCTCTACTGGGTCGGCATGGGCAAATAAATAGCCACTGTTCATATAGAGGTTCATCATCGCATTGTCATCGGTGTTCAAACGCTCCAACAGTTTTTTCTGGTTATAGACATCTCCCTGTTTCATGTTTAACACATCGTTGAGGTCGATAGAGTTATAGGTTGTGTTACCTACAAACCGGATATCTTTCAGGTAGAACTTCCGGCCTTCTTCGATGTGAAGGTAGATAGCCACCCGTTTATCGTTGATTGGAACAACGCTGTCGGCAAGGATAGCCGCATCTCGGAAGCCGTACTCGGCATATTTACTAATCAGATTTTTCTTGTCGTTTGCGTATTCGGTTGTCGTAAACTTCTTCGTGTTGAACAGTTCGAGCCAACTGTTGCGAAAGCGTTCCTTCATGTTAAAACGTTCGTTTGTTTTTTTCATCGCCCGACGAAGCTGGTACTCCGAGACCTGTTCGGCGCCAACGAAATAGATTCTTTCGATTTTTGTTTTTTCGTTCTTATTAATATTAATGTTGATATCTACTTCGCCTTCTTTTCCCGGAATGGGTTTTTCAACGATATCTATGTCTACATTTTTGAAACCTTTATCGTCAAAATACTTTCTTATCAGCACTTTTGCACGGTCAGCGATATGTACCGACATCTGATGACCTTTTCGTAAGCTCAGGCGTTGCTCCAAATCGGTGCGTTCCGATTTTTTGATGCCGTAGAAAGCGATTTCTCCTATGCGCGGACGGGGTCGCAGTTGTATCTCCAGCCAGACCTTATCCTCTACCATTCGTGTTGCTAAAATTTTGACATCCGAAAACAATCCCTGTTTCCAAAAGCGGTTGATAGCCTCCGTGATTTCGTCGCCGGGCACTGCAATGATATCGCCGACCCGCAGCCCGGAGTAGCTAATCAATGTAAATTCTTCGGGATAATATTCCTCTGCACCCGTCACTTTGATGTCCTGGATTATATATTTCCTTACTGTGGAGGTATACAGGATTTCTGGTATTTCGCTGTCGGGAATAGTATCCTTAACAGGAAGTATTATTTGTGTCGTATCGGTTTGCAAGACCGGTGTCGTTTGGATTTTAACTGTTTCGATTTCCTGCGACCCCCCCCAAAAACATACCCATAAGAATGTAAAAATCAATCGTATCTTTTTGTTCATAATTTAGTTATTTGTTTACCGGTCTTCCCAAAACGTCTTTCCCGCTTTTGATAAGACAGTATAGCTTCATAAAATTCATTTTCTCTGAAATCGGGCCATAGAATATCCGAAAAATATAGCTCCGTATAGGATAGCTGCCACAGCAGGAAGTTGCTTATACGTTTTTCGCCTCCCGTCCGTATGAGTAAGTCAGGGTCGGGCAGCTTGCACGTTGTCAGGTAGGAAGCAAACAGTTGTTCGTCTAATGCGTCGGTAGTCACTAGGTTATTTTTTACATCTTCGACGATTCGTTTGACGCCTTCTATTATCTCCCACCGGGCTGAATAGCTCAGAGCCAGGACGAGCGTTGTTCCGGTGTTGGCAGAGGTCTGATTGATGCACGCCTCTAACGACAGGCGTACATCCTCCGGTAAGCGACCGGTATTGCCTATCGTTGTCAAGCGAACGTTATTTTTCATCAGGTCGGGTGTTTCCCTTTGTATTGCAGCAACCATTATCGCCATGAGCGCGTTCACTTCCGCTTGGGGGCGATGCCAGTTTTCGGTCGAAAACGTATAAATCGTCAAATAAGGCAGGCATAGCGCAACGGCGGCTTCCGTTATTTTACGAACCGATACGACGCCTTCGGTGTGCCCTTCGCTGCGGTCTTTGCCGCGGCTCGTTGCCCATCGTCCGTTCCCATCCATAATGATCGCAACATGTTGCGGCAAAAGATGTCTATCTATGTTATCTTTCAATGACATACCTTGTAATGTCCGTTATTTTATTTTCATATCTTTCCTATTACAGTTACAATTACGCAATCCGAACTCATACGTAACGTTGATTGTCAGCATCGAATACCAGTCTTTGTTCTTCAGCGGGCTGCTTTCTATCCCGTAGGGGTTATCAAGCAGGTCGTTGCCTTTGCTTACGTCCAATCGGTCGCTGAACAGTTTGTGAATCGACCATTCGGCGCCGATATTGATTCGTTTCTTCACTTTGTATTTCACGCCGGTACTGAGTGAAATATAAGGGATGAGAAACAAGTCGCCGTCGCCCGGCGCAACCGTTAATCCGAGGCCTCCTGCCATGTAGGGCGATATTCGTTTCGTATTCAGATACTTGAAATCGTCGCTATACGGGAAGAAATTGAACTCTGCCTGTCCGCCCAAGTCGAACACGTTCTTGTCGAATGAGGCTTGCGCATTGTCAGGAAAAACGTTTTGAAGTCCTGTCGTCGAGCCTGTCAAACGCGCCCATGCTAAGTTGGCTTTCAAGGCCACACGAAAATTAACATTATACCGGAATAAGAACGCTGCCGCCGGGTTCGTATTCTTAAAGAGCGTGTTTTTATTGGCGTCCCCCATATAAAATGCGCCGCCTAAAGCCCCGCCTGCCTCGTAGAGATATTCGGTGTTCTCTTGTGCAACAGCCTTCAAAGAGGCGAGACAAAGCCATATAATCACACTTGTTCGTTGAAGAAAAATTGAATGCATCATTGAGTAGTTTTCATATCCAATCTCCTTTTTAACGAGAAAAACCAAATAAAATTATACGGACGCTTTATCTAATCCTTTCCGAATCCGAGGCGGTTAATACGTCCCCGCCAAATTTCATTTATAACCTTCGTATCTTTGGTAGCCTTTCCGCCGAAAAGCATAATATAATTGTTCTTATCAATGATGACAGAAGAAAAACCGCGCGCCTCATACGCCTCATCCAAAATGTAATACGGGCGGTATCGGAAAGCATTACCATCTTCGTCATAATCAAAAACTTCATCCTTTTTGTTTTCTTCATCATTATCATCTTCTACCTCGTCTACATATTCTTTATATTTATTAAGCCAGGTGACACCCTGGTCTATTGAAAAGTAGATATCTTTCAATGCTTTGCCTGAAGCGTCTATCCCGCCGATAATAAAAAAAGCCTGGCCATAATAGAAGAAAGCCGCCCCGTCTCTGAATACAAATGTGGCGTGTGGATAGGTAAGCAATGCCCAGGTTAATCCGTCCATCGTTGCCCATGCCTTATCAGTTATGAAACCCGTTGAAGTGCGCCCCGAAGCAATCGCTAATCGTGGATAATACATGGTCTCGTAATGAAACTGACCGAACCCGGTTACAGGGAAAGTCTCTGGTACGTCTTTCCCCTGAATAACAGTCAGTTTTCTGTCGATGGAGACAAACTTTAAAATGCTATTTACCTCAGCTACACAACACAGGACGTCTTTGCGTCCCGATACGGTGCTTGCCGGCAGATACCCTAAGACTGTCTCAATTGAGAAAGCTAAATCTATGGGTTTCCACTCCTGTCCGTCTTTTGAATAATAGAGAACGCCCGCGTCGGATAATACAATTAATACATCTTCAAACGCTGTCATTTGCAAAAGTTTCGCCTTAAGCGGGAAACCGGTTAGTTCGAGTTCTTCCCAATCAGCATGGTCATTTAGCTCTGATCTGTAAAGCTGATAAACTTCGTTCTCAACCGCATACATATAATAGGAATCCTTGAAATACAGGACTTTCATATCTTGAAAAGTCTTTTCGGGAAGGTTACTGTCCATTTTTTGCCAAACTAAGGTGTCGGGGTTGACCTGATGCACATTGATCCAGGCCTTGTATACTTTTGTTGTTGAGCCATTATAAGCTGTGACCGTTATCATCACCGGCGCTGAAAAATCGATTGAATCCGTAACGGTTTTCACCGTATCGTTGGAGGCAGTAATGAAGTAAATATCACGCACGCCTATCGGACTGTCAAAAGTGACTTCGGCTAAGGCTTTAAATCCAAGGGTCGTTCCATACCTCATCGAATCTTTGTTGTAAATCTTTCCGTTCACCTGGTCGATTGTAAACTTTACATCCTCCAAGCCGGGGATGGAATCGCATGACAGTTTAAAGGAGCCAATCTGTGCATTGTACACCATCCAATCCTCTGCCTTATAGTTATCCCCGCCGAGGCAAGATGTCAGCAGGTACAGTAAACTTCCTAAAAATATTACTCTGCAAAGTCTGATTTTTATCATCGATATTTCATTTTAGCGTGGACAAAAGTAAGAACAATTTTTCTTTTTGTTGATATATTCTGTCATTTTATATATTTTTAGTGTATGAGGCGTGTTTTATTAAAAATTGTAATTGACATATCGTGTTATAATCGAAGGCATTTCGTCCTTTGATCTCCTTTCATAAACATCCTGTATTTCAGCAGGGTGTATGTTTTTCGGAGCAAATTCAAAGGCCGACTTAACCCCCTCTTCCAATAGAAAAGGCGCTGTCTCAATAAAAAGTTCGTCCCACAGATTTTCTTCAAAAAACGAGCGATGCAGTGCCGCTCCCCCTTCCACCAGCACCGAATGTATGCCTTCATTGAATAGCATTTCAACTACCTCCCTGGGCGACGGTCTGGGCATTAGTTTGCAGTTTGCCTCCCCCCTAAAAACAACCGTCTGTGCTTCCCCATCAAACAACCTGCTCCCTTCCGTCACTCGCCTATTCCTGTCAATGACTACACGCACCGGCGACTTCCCCGACCAATAGCGAACCGTTAGCGCTGGGTCATCCAAGACAGCCGTATTCGTCCCCACCAAGACAGCCTGCACTTCCGAGCGCAACCGATGCGTCAGCATCCGGGTCACAGCATTAGAGAAAACAACCGGTTTTTCGGAAGCATCTTTTCGTTTGATGTCAATAAACCCATCCCGGCTCTGCGCCCATTTCAAGATGATATAGGGACGATGGCGCTGATGCGCTGTCATAAAAAAACGGTTCAGTTGGATAGCCTCCCGCTCTAAAACGCCGGTTTGTACCTCAATACCTGCATCTTGTAGCATCCGGATACCTCGACCGGCTACTTCCGGGTACGGGTCAGAACAAGCTATGACAACACGGGGGATAGCCTTAAGGATAATAAGCTCGGCGCAAGGCGCTGTCTTCCCGAAATGAGTGCATGGCTCTAAATTGATATATAAGGTTGAACGAAGCAGTAATGCCTCATCTTTAACTGATTCGATAGCTACCACTTCGGCGTGCGCCTTACCGTATTCTCGATGAAAACCCTCCCCGATAACCCTGTCATCGGCAACCAGAACAGCGCCAACCATCGGATTGGGAGCTACATTTCCGCGCCCGTGTGCAGCCAGTTCCAAACATCTCGACATAAAAAGTTCGGAAATATCCATAATTATCAAAAAAACCGTATCTTTACAACCTTTTTCGTTTCAAATCTGAATATGAAGTCTATAGAAACCTACATACAGGAGCAACTGCAAGCGTTTTATTCACCGCAAGAAATCCGGAACTTTGTCCGGGTTATCTTGGCTTCTGTTTGCAAGTTGTCCTATACGCAACAAATTTTGTGCAAAGATACGCAAATCCCTGAAAACGAAAAAAAAAATATTTTTTCTATTGTTGAAAGGTTGAAGCGGATGGAGCCGATTCAATATGTCTTAGGGGAGACCGAGTTCTTAAGTATACCGTTGAAAGTGAACCCTTCGGTGTTGATACCGAGGCCGGAGACGGAGGAGTTAGTTGATTGGGTACTTCGTTCAGTATGTTCACGAAAACTATCCGTTCTTGATGTCGGGACGGGGAGTGGGTGTATCGCTATTGCTTTAGCTAAGAACATTCCTAATGCTGCTGTTTCCGGCATTGATATCTCTGAAGCTGCTTTACAGACAGCGGAGGAAAATGCTTTCATTAACAATGTTTCTGTTCGATTCTTGTTAGCTGATATACTTGATACGGAAAAAGTAGCTACCTGTTTTCCGGAACAGTTCGATGTGATTGTCAGCAACCCCCCTTATATCCTCGAAGAAGAGAAGGCTTCGATGAGCACCAATGTGTTGGATTATGAACCGCATAGAGCCTTATTTCCAGCAAAGGACAATCCGTTGCAGTTCTACGAAGCAATTGCCGATTTTGCCTTGTTACGACTGAAGCCTCAAGGGAGGATATGCTTAGAAATCAATCCGCTATGCGATAGGACGATAATGGATATGCTTTATAATAAAGGATTTAAGAATGCTGAAATCATCCGCGACCTTTCCGGTAAGAACAGGTTAATAATAGTTTAAGATTTTCCTGTTATAATAGTATGGTAAAAAATTTTTGCCCACACCGCTTAAAATAAAAAATAAATACGTAAATTTGCATCCTCTAATAAATAGTTTTTAGAAAATTTTTAAAATAAATAGTATGCTTATCGCTAATCCTATCTATGATGTGGTTTTCAAGTTTATGATGGAAGACCTGAAAGTAGCCAAAACGTTTGTTTCGGCTATTATCGGTGAGAAAGTGACCAAATTAGATTTTTGTCCGCAAGAATATACCGTAAAGTACAAAGAAGGTTCCTTGACGGTGGTACGGATGGATTTCCTTGCAAGAGTTAAAACTGAGGACGGCTACAAGGCGGTCATTATCGAAATGCAAAAAGCATCGTTAGCGACTGACATCAAGCGTTTCCGTCTTTATTTAGGTTCGCAGTACCAAAGCCCGCACAACGTGTATAAAGATGAGAATAAGGTAGAACATACCCGTCCTATCTATTGCATTTTTTTCCTTGGGGACGGGTTGGATGTCGAGGGTGTGCCTGTAATTACGGTAACAAACACGGTGAGAGACCGCGCGACCGGACGTGAGTTGAAGTTACGAAATGATTTTATTGAAAGTCTGCACCATAGGTCTTGGATAGTGCAGATTCCCGACCTTAAAATGCATCGGCGCAACGATCTGGAAAAGCTGCTGAGTATCTTTGACCAGAGTAATATCGCATACAACAACCACATATTGAATGTCAGTGAAGAAGATTTTCCTAAAGAATACAGGTATATCATCCGCCGATTGAGGCAAGCTGCCGAAAGCAAAGAGATAGCTGACCAGATGATAGCCGAAGATATGCTAATCAGTGACTTTCAAAATTTAGAAAGGATGATTGCTTCAAAAAATGAAATCCTTGAAAAAAAAGAAAAAACGATAGAGGAAAAAGAAAAAACGATAGAAGAAAAAGAAAAAACGATAGAAGAAAAAGAAAAAACGATAGAGGAAAAAGAAAAAACGATAGAAGAAAAAGAAAAAACGATAGAAGAAAAAGAAAAAACGATAGAAGAAAAAGAAAAAACGATAGAAGAAAAGGACAAGAAATTGGAAGAAAAGGATAAGGCAATTGCAACGTTACAGGAACAGTTGAGGCAGGCTGGACTGTAATAAAAAAAAATACAAAAATCTTGTAATAATTCTTTTTTATTTATGTCATCCTCCGAAATGTTAAACTACCTGGCAAGATACTGTTCGTTAGCAGAGCGTTGCCTTTTTGATGTGCGAAAAAAGCTTAAGGTTGAACAGTTTAC
>CAYUAK010000239.1:0-6470 GCA_964442765.1 uncultured Tannerella sp.
ATACACCCTGAGTAATTACCAACAAAGGCTTTCAGCCTTTTGGAAATGTTAAAACAATTATAATCAAACAGATACAAGATAAATACCTATTGTTATTGACTATTAGTTAAAACGTTACAATGATGTGCGAAACATTTGTTATTGTGTCGTTTTACGAAGTGAAACAAACAGACACATTGTCTGATTATTAACACTAAGGAACGTTGATCAATATTAATAGGAAGGTTCAAAGGGGGAGTTGGGCAGTTTCGTACCTCAGCTTATCCAGCAGGAAAGGGATTTCTTCGCTTCGGATGCCTGCGGCTATCAGGTCGGGGATGTCCTTTGAAAACTCTTTGCTGAAAGTATCGAAGTTATTTTCGGCTGCCTGTATGGATTTCAAATAGTAAGCAAAAGCGTTTTGCATTTGATGGAGCGCCCATTCAGCATGTCCGGCATTCGTATAATCCTGAAAACCGGGGTTCGACGACAGGATATAGTTGTAATAACTTATAGCCTGCTCATATTTCCCCATCAGGAACGAGCACCAGGCAATAGGTCGCCATGCCTTACCGGAGGCATGACTCAGGTAGTCGACCTTAAAAAAATACTGTAACGCTTCGGTGTAGTTTTTCATTTCGAGATAGCACGAGCCGATGGTCAGCAGCACAGACAGGTTGTCGGTTTCAAATTTTTCTAACCGAGAATAGTATTTGAGCGCCATCTCCGGGTTCTTATCCGCACGGTAGCATTGCGCTATCCGGCGTAGCAGCCATTTGCTGTCCGGGTTGATGAGTTCGGCTTTTTCAAAAGCGCTTAATGCGCTCTTGTAATCACCGGTCATCTGAAGGCAATACCCTTTTTTCTGGAAGAGCATCTCGTCCTCGTCGGCGGGGTCGGTCAGCCGATTGTAGATGGTTAAAGCATCTATAAAGTGATTTTTACGGAGGCAAAATTCCGCGATATTCAATAAATCGGTTTTATCGGAGAAATAACGTTGGATAACGGATAAATTGTGAAAATCAAGTGCAAAGCGAAAAATGTCCGAAAACTCGGTCCGACGGGGAAACAGCTTGAAAAAGCGGTACAAGTCTTGGACATAATGGCTGATGATACGTTCCGTCTTGTCGTCGCGCGTCTGCAGGTCGGCGCTTTTCTGTTGTTTCAATTCGCTCAACTGGCTTTCTAACTTATCTAACAAAGTGAGCGGACTGTCTTTGTACATATTCTTGATGCTGAAATAAAGCGAATACATATCGGAGTTACATATAATGCCGGCTTGTGACATTAGCTCTATGGTTTTTGTGCCGGCGTTATCACCCATCATGAACGACATGCCTGTATGGAACGGCAAAAACCAGTTACTTATTTCATTAAAGAACGGGAAGTTTTTGAGGTTGACAAAGCTGAAGTGCATCACATCCGCCCCTTCTTCCTGTAACCGGTTAAACTCTTCAATTTTTTTCCCTAACGGGGAGTTCTCAAATTTCTCCATCCATTCGGGGTTCATCTCAAGGTCGAAAAACTCCAGCGCCATATCCTTTTTGCTGTCTTCTTTTTTGGCCGTTTGGGGATTTATTTTTTTGCTGAACTTCAGCATTTCGGGGAGGAACTCCGTTCTCATTTTAGCCGTAATTTTTTCCGTGTCCCGTGACATGATAAAACGAAGGATAATCAGATAGACGATTTTCTTGAAATCCACATTTTCGGCAAGCGCATCGATTCGGTATTGTATTTCCGGATAATGCTCGATGCGATACAGGTACTTGTAAAGTGTGAGCAGGATCCCGACGTAGGCGCGTATTTTGACTTCGGTATCAAGACTGTCGGCGGCATCGAAAAGCAGGAGCAGCTTACGTTTGTCGAAAAGTGATTGGAGGCCTAACGTAAGCGCGGATACTAACTGGCAGTTGACGAGGGTCATATAACCGGTGTTATCATGCGTTATATCTTGTGTCAGCAAAAGATGACATCCCTCTGCGTCGGCATCCGAAAGTAGAACCGATGTCCAGACAGCTTTGAACAGCCTTATCATCAATTCCTCTGCATGTAGAAGGTTTTGAATATCGTAGACCGAAGGGAGGGTTTTAGTTAGGGAAGCTATTTTTTCGGGGTGTGCCGATAGCGTGCGCCGGATAGAAAAATACATCGAAGGCAAATCGTTTCCCAGCACATTCATCACAAACTTGTCGGCTATTTCATAAACCGATGCCATCAGTTTTGAGAAAATTTTCAACCGCATCGGGTCGTTCATGCCGGCTGCATAATAATGCAGTAACTGCTTGTAGGTCTCTTGCAACTCAAACAACTCATCCTGAAACAGATAGCAATGCGATGCTTCGGTTGCCTGCTGTAATAAGTCGAAGGCCGTTTTTAACTCTTTTTGGTTGAGCGACAGTATAATACCCTCATATTTAGATAGTAATTCTTTTGTTGTCATATAATTTTTTAACAAATAATTTAACCTGTGTCACTATCCGTTTCGTAGAACAAAACAAGGAAGTATAATAATACAACAAGCGATAATAACCCTTATAAAGCAAATAAAAATGTAGTGCATATCTTAGCGGTAGTTGCCGGTATGGAAATGATGAGGCTATTTCGCGCCAATAGGGATGAGTGGCAGTTAGTTTCAACCATGACATTTTTTCACGCACAGGAAGCGATGTTTGTACATACTGCGAAATGGTTGCTCTGGTATGCTCAAGAAACAGTCTTGTCGCCCTTAAATAGCCATTGATACCGAAGTCATTAGAATCTAAAAACGCTAACAGGTGTTTGTAAAAAAAATGACATCTGTTTATTTTGTCCGCCTTTACTTTATGGGTTATGGACAAAGGATTAACTCTAAAATGGTAAAGAGGGTCGGGAATTGAAACAACGCAAGAGCAATGCAAAAGAAAATTCAAATTAAATAACAAGTCGTCGCAGATTAAGACTCTTTCACTTGGAAACAAGAGCCGGTTATCCTTGATCAAGCTATGGCGATACAGTGCGCTCCAAACAGCGCCTATAAAATACCAGTTATTTTTCATCTTGGGAGGTTTAGCAATGGTATCCAAAATACGTTGCCGAATATCTTCCTTCGATTCGTACCGTATCTCTTTGGAAAAACTTTTTTCTCTCCATCTGAATTGGTCATTAAAAAGACAGCAAGAAGAATAAACAACGTCAGCCTGTGTTTCTGCTGCTAAAGAATAAAGCCTTTGATAGGCGTTCAATGCCACAAAATCATCAGGGTCTACAAAAGCAACGTATTCGCCCGTAGCTATTGTCAGGCCGCTATTTCGCGCAAAGCCTGCACCTTCATTTTTTTTGTGAATGACCTTTACGTTTGGGTATAGCTTGGCATATTCATCGCATAACGCAGGACAGTTATCGGGCGATTCATCATCCACTAAAATAATCTCAATATCCTTCAATGTTTGATTCAATAAAGAATCCATACAATGAGAGAAATACTTTTCAACATTGTATACCGGAACAATAACTGAAACTTTCGAACTGCTCATTTGTTTTTTATTTATGTGTTAATTCCTTTTTTGCCAGCGCTATTGCCTCAGCAATTGTATCATCCATGTCTAAATAAGAATAGGCGCCTAATCGCCCTCCGAAAATTACATGCGGATAATTGGCCGAAAGTGTTTTGTACTCATTCAAACGCCTCGTATTTATCAGGTCGTTTACAGGATAGTACGGTTCATCGCTTTGGGTGTATTCTTTCGGATATTCTTTAGTGATAACAGTTGTCGGTTGCTGTCCGAACTCAAAATGTTTGTGCTCAATAATCCGTGTATAGAGCGTTGTCGCCTCATTGAAATTTACTACTGCATTGCCCTGGTAATTGTCCGTGACAAGATGAAAATGTTCGAACCTCAGACTTCTGTAGGCTAATTGACCGAAACGGTAGTCGAAATACGCATCAATGCATCCGGTAAAGAGTACTTTTTCGGCGATACGTTCAAACCCGTACCTGTCATTAAAAAAATCGGATTTCGTCTTTACTTGAATATATCTTCCCGTTAATAGCTTTTTGATTATTTCATTATATCCATCAACAGGTATTCCTTGATAAGTGTCGTTATAGTAGTTATTATCAAACGTAAAGCGAAAAGGAACTCTTTTTATAATATCGGCAGGCAGTTCGCGTGCCGGTCGTCCCCATTGTTTTTCGGTATATTCCTTAATAAAAGTATGATAAATATCATCACCGCATAATTTTAAAGCCTGTTCTTCCAGATTGGACGGTTCTAGGATACAGTTATATTTTTCACGTTGCCGGCTAATGATCATTTTAGCTTCTTCCGGCGAACAAATATTCCATAACTGACTGAAAGTGTTCATGTTAAATGGTAGATTATAGAGCCTTCCCTTATAACAGGCAAGAGGAGAGTTAATAAAATGATTGAAGCGTCCGTATTGATTAATGAAACGCCACACTTCCTCGTTATCGGTGTGGAAGATATGCGGCCCATAGAGATGAATGCGTATGCCTGCTTCTTCTTTCTGATAAACATTTCCGCCGACATGACTGCGTTTGTCAATGACAAGACAACTTTTCCCGTTCTCGTTCATTATCGCGGCAAAAACTGCTCCAAATAGCCCAGCACCTACTACTAAGTAATTATACATTTTTATGCGTTAATACGTAAAATCAAAATTTGAAAGTGCAAATGTATAAAACTTTTTCGACATTCTATACAATCGGATAAAAATTGCACCGACTTAGCGCATGCTTACTACTTGTGCCACCCTTTTACAGCATGTTTGTACCTTTTCAATAATGTTATGGATACTATCCATTTCCGCCAACTCCCCCGTCCCCGTGGTGATTTTTGAAAAATCAAAACTATTTCCTATCTTTGCGCCCTCAAAACTCAATTTTTCGATGGATAACATTCGTAATTTTTGTATTATCGCACATATCGACCACGGGAAAAGTACGTTAGCCGACCGGTTGCTTGAATATACCCACACGATTGATGCAAAGAACATGCAGAATCAGGTGTTAGATAACATGGACTTGGAGCGCGAACGCGGTATTACTATTAAAAGTCATGCCATTCAAATGGAATATGAATATCAGGGTGAAAATTATACACTAAACCTGATAGATACGCCGGGGCATGTAGATTTTTCGTATGAGGTATCGCGGTCGATAGCTGCCTGCGAAGGGGCTTTGTTGATTGTCGATGCTGCGCAAGGTATTCAGGCACAGACGATTTCTAATCTCTATATGGCTATTGAAAACGACTTGGAAATCATTCCGGTTATCAATAAAATCGACCTTCCGAGCGCGTTACCGGAAGAGGTCGAAGACCAGGTTTTTGAGTTACTTGGATGCCCGCGTGATACGATTCTGCGCGCCAGCGGCAAGACGGGCGAGGGGGTCTATGCTATATTGGATGCAGTTATCGAAAGGATACCACCTCCTAAGGGCGACCCTGAGGCGCCCCTTCAGTGCCTTATTTTCGATTCGGTCTTTAATCCTTTTCGCGGTATTATTGCCTACTTCAAAGTGGTGAATGGCGCTATCGGCAAAGGCGATATGGTAAAGTTTATCGCTACCGGTAAAGAATATGACGCCGACGAAGTGGGGGTGTTAAAGTTAGAACTCTGTCCGCGTGATGAAGTGAGAACGGGTGATGTAGGCTACATCATTTCTGGTATCAAAACATCGAAAGAGGTACGGGTAGGGGATACTATCACCCACGTTAAGAACGGCGCCTCACAAGCGATAGCCGGGTTCGAGGATGTTAAGCCGATGGTCTTCGCCGGCGTCTATCCTATTGACCCTGAAGATTTTGAAAACTTGAGAAACTCATTAGAGAAGCTGCAACTCAATGACGCCTCGTTGACGTTCCAGCCAGAAAGCTCCGTCGCCTTAGGGTTCGGTTTCCGGTGCGGTTTTTTAGGACTGCTCCACATGGAGATCATCCAGGAGCGCCTTGACCGCGAGTTTAATATGGATGTGATAACGACCGTACCTAACGTATCGTATAAAGTCTATGACCGCAAAGGCAACTGTACCGAAGTGCATAATCCGAGCGGACTGCCCGACCCGACCCTCATCGACCATATCGACGAGCCCTATATTCGCGCTTCGGTGATAACGCAAACAACCTATATAGGCCCGATTATGACACTGTGCCTGGGGAAACGCGGTATCTTAGTCAGGCAGGAGTACATTACCGGCAACCGCATCGAAATCATATTTGACCTCCCGTTAGGCGAGATTGTCATCGATTTTTACGACAAGCTGAAAAGCATCTCCAAAGGGTATGCTTCATTTGATTATCATATACATGATTACCGCCCCAGCAAGTTAGTCAAATTGGACATCCTGTTGAACGGCGATTCGGTCGATGCACTTTCTACGCTGACACATTTCGATAACAGCGTCAATTTTGGAAGGCGTATGTGCGAAAAACTGAGAGAACTTATCCCGCGACAGCAGTTTGATATAGCTATCCAAGCCGCTATCGGCTCCC
>CAYUAK010000240.1:0-14557 GCA_964442765.1 uncultured Tannerella sp.
TAAAAAGATAGTATTCCCATATTATTAAGTTTTTTAGCCACGTTCTTCTTTTTCGGAACGGAAAAAATTACACGAAAAATTCCTAATTGCTTCACTTCATAAAGCGATCTTCGTTTCTTAAATCTTAAATCTTAAATCTTAAATCTTAATTGTTTATTCGTAGAGGCGTGGGCGACGGTTCCTTATCGGTCTCTACGGTTGATTTCTTCACATTATAGAAGCGAAAGATGTCATACCGGTCGGTGGGGCGAAGGTCTTCGTACCAGGCAAACTTTTTTAATGTTTTCTGCTCCGGCGTTATGTCGGGTATCGGTATCATCTTCCCTGTGGGAGCAGGCCATATCTTCAGCTTGTCGAGCTTGCCTTCGTCAAACCATATAGACAGATAGGAACTCTGCGTATAGTTGAGGCCTAACATGGCGCTGTCTTGCTCTAAGGGATAGAAAATCGATTCGGCGTTGCCGTCGATGTCTATCCAATCGATGTTACGGCCTTCAAAATAGGCTTTCAGGTCGTTCCCCCCTAACTGATTGTAATAATCGGGTTCGACCTCCTGAACGACAAAAGCGGACGTCGGGACGTGCACATAATCGACGGTACTGTCGTTCATGAAAATGATAATCGTATCGCCGAACAGTTGCTGATTTTCATTCCACAAGACAGGATGCCCATACATATATAATATGGAATCCTTGGTATTGAAACGAAGCGAATCGCATATTCCCTGTATATCAACCCGATAAAAGCGCGCGCCCGTATAAGCGCGCAGAATGCGCGCTGTCGAATCGACCGTAACAAGTTCTAACGTATCGGCATGGACAAACAACGAATCGCCCTGCGAATATTCAATGGCACAAGCGCTATCCGTGACAAAGGCATATTCGGTTTTCTCGTTGTAATAGCCGTAATGTCCTGTAAGGATTGTTTTTTGCACCGTATCAATAATAGTCACATTACCAAACGCCTGTCCGATACCCAACTCGCGGTCATACAGCAACGAATCGCCTGTCAGTATTCTGTTACCGGAGTACACCTGCGAGCGGTCTAACAACAGAGACGTGTTATTTTCGGTATTATACCATCCACGTGAGGTATGTACCACACCGCTATCCGATTCAATTACTGACGGGCCGGTGATGTCGGCGATTTTTGTCTCCGTGCTATACACTAACGTATCGGAATGGAGGACAAAATTGGGGTTTGTCATTTTTACATCGTTGCGAAACAACGCTATTTTGGTTGCGGTTGAATATTGGCCGTACACCGATATCAGTTCGTTTTCGGCATCTACGATACGCCCTCCTTTGAAATAATAACCGATGTCGGTCTGCAGGTTATAATCTAAGCTATCCGTAAACAAAATCACTTCCGTGCTGTCCTGCTGCGTACTTATCATCCTGACATTGTGGCGCATCTTTGCTAACTCGATTTTGCTGTCGAACACCAGGTGGTCGCCGTAGACTGTCAAGGTATCGCCCTGCTCTAACCTGACATGGCTAAACGCTACCAAGATAGAATCCCGTTCAAAGTAATAGGCTGTGTCACAAAACATAAAAGCGCTGTCGTGTTGAAAAATAACGTTTCCGACCAGCACACGGCGCTGGTCATCCATGTATCTGTCAAACATCTGCGAATCGGCCCTAAAATTCACAATCGTCTTTTGGACATGGTCCTGTGCAGCTTCCTGTGTGCGTATGACCGAAAAGCCTATCCCTGTCAAGACAGCAATGAGTATGTACAGCCTGCCGTTTCTCATTTCTTAATCCATCCGGGATAATTAAATTCACAGTTAGCCCATCCGTCGCTTATGCGGACGTAGGTTGTTTTTTGTTTGTTAACAATCCATTCACGGAGGATTTCCTGTTCTTTTTTTCTTTCTACTAAGGCTTTTAACGCCTGGTAATCGTCCTGCAGGTTGGCCTGATGTACAAGCACGCGCGATTTCAGTTTGGCGATGACAACCACATCCTTTTGTGCGGCGTTTTTCATCTTGAACGGTTTTGAGAGCTCCCCTACTTCCATCTTATCGATAATAGCGCCCATCCCAAGCGGCAGCTCTTCCATCTCGAACTTGGAAGTGCCGCTATTCCGGCTCTCTTCACTTTTGTTGACCATCAGGCCGTTATTGTTACGGGTATCTTTATCCGAAGAAAAATAAGTGGCCTCTTCGAAAGTCAACTTCCCAGCGAGGATGTCCTTTTGAAGCGAATCCAAAGCGGTCATCGTCTTGTCCATTTCCTGGTCGGACACTTTCGGACGTAACAGGATATGGCGTGTGTTGATGCGGTCGCCTCTTTTTTCTATCAGTTGGATGATATGAAAACCGTATTCTGTCTGAACAACCGGGGAGATACGCTTGGTATCATTGAGTGCAAAAGCGGCGGTAGCATATTCGGGCGCTAAGTGCATCTTTGACAGCATCCCCGTCTCACCGCCGTTCATCATGCTGTTATCTTCCGAATAACGGATAGCTAAATATTCAAATGTCTCTGTACCGTTCATAACCATTTCAGTATAAGACCTCAACCGAGCTTTGATGGCATCAATCTCTTCGATAGGTATCTGGGGTTCGCGCATGATAATAGCCACCTCAACCGTCGTGGGTATCGTCGGCAGGCTATCTTTTGGAATCTGGCTGTAGAATTGGGTTATTTCGGAAGGACGTAGTTTGATGTCGCCCACAATTTTTTTCTTCATCTCGGTTTCTATCTGCTGTTCGCGATACATCTTTTTTTGGTCTTCCCTTATTTGAGACATCTTCTTCCCCCCAAAATATTCTTCTAATTTCTCTTTAGAGCCAACACCTTGTATAGCCCAATTAACCCATTGGTCAACCTGACGTAGTACCTGCCCCTCGTCGGCTTCGATACTATCTATTTTCGCCTGGCTTAAAAACAGTTTTTTTAAGGCGAGTTGTTCAGGGATGACACAATACGGGTCGCCTTCGATACGGACATTTTCGTCCTGTAATAATAAGCGATGCTTCTCTACATCCGAGCGGAGGATAGCCTCATCGCCTACTACCCAGATTACCTCGTCAATCACATTCTTCTGCGCAGTAACGGTTAGCGCAGCAAATAGTGACAGTATTCCAATAAACAGTTTTTTCTTTATCATTTTAAAAAATTTTATTCTGAAACAAATTTTACGTGGCCGTTCTTCACGGCGTCAAGATATAGTTTTTCGCCGAAATCGCGCAAGTAATCAATTTTCCGCTGGTTTACCAGCATACTGTGAATTTGTGTCTTCACATAGTCGAAAGGCGCCGGGTTTCCTACCAACAGCTTATCGGCTATATGTAAGAAATAGATATAGACGCTATCCGATGTCTCTATCCGGTTATTTGTTTTGAGAAACTGAGCCGGATTAGCGATACGGGTCGGCATTTTTTCGATGACCTCGTCGAGGGTCACCCAACGGTCGTAAAAAATATCGTAAATAAGCGCATTTTGCAGACTGTATTTTTCGACTTTTTCAATGGTTTCTTCGGAGGTGGAAACATACCACTGTCGGAGGCTGTCTAAGCCGGGTGCTTTAGCCGGCACCTTTAAAAACAAACCCTTTATCAGGTTCTCACTTAACATGAACTTTTCTTTATTCGCCTCATAATAGGCGACTTGTTCATATTCGCGAATGTTTGCCGACACTCTATCGTTGACCAATCGTTCCTGAAAACGATGACGTATCAACGACCGCCGGTAGTCGTTCACCAACCTGTCGATCTCCGCTTTCTCGTCGCCGATATTTCGATAGGCCACATCGTCCATCAGCATATCGATGATGCGTTTTTTCAGGATACTCCCGGCGCGCAGCAGACTATCGTCCGGAGATAACCCTTTGGGTATCTGACTTTCGACGTCTTCGCGCGTCACAGCTCTGTCGATAACCTTCACTAACGGTTCGCGATGCGGCAATGAAATCCCCGACCTCTCACAACCCGCCAGAAGCAACACACACAGCGCTATTAATATTTTACCTTTCATATTATTTTTAACTGTTACCTGAAAACTACATCCCCCTGCCCCCTTAAAAGGGGGAGTTAAACCTTCTTTATCTTCCGGATAACCTTCCAGTTGATTTTGACCGGATATTTCTCGTTCAACTCTTTAATCCATTCTGTTTCCAAACGTGGCTGGTCCTCTTCGGCACGACTCCATACACGTTTATTACTTAGATCGTACAAAAGAATCCCGTCATAATACTCTTTCAATTGCAATTTATACTCGGGGTAGTCCCTTTCCAAAGTCCGTTTCTCGACTTCCGTGAGTATCTCACGCACAAAAAATCGAAATACATCATACATGAAATCAAGCGTATATATATGTCTTGTCAAGTTTTTATAATACATATACTCAACAAATAAACTTTGATTGAAGTCGTCGTCGCCTACCTTTAAGAGTATCTTTTCCATTTCTAAGCCTTGATAAACAAACACAGAATCTATTGGAAAGTTTTCATCAGCTAAAAGTTCTAATTCTCGGTAAGCTTCGGGATAAAAAACATAACCGTGACGTACTTTCATCCGTTCTTCAAAGGATTTGTACAGGTCAAAAATTCGGTCATTAGAAATCATAACATCAAAGAGTTCGCCTTGTACTTCTTCAAAAGGCGCAACAGGTTTTCGTTCCATTAATTTCAAGATATGAAACCCGTAAACCGTTTGAAAGGGCTTGCTTATATCTCCGATATTTTCTAAAGCAAATCCTGCTTTCTCAATCGGTTCAAGTATTTCCCCAAGGCCAAATTCGAAAATTCTGTCTTTCTTGGCGCTTGTCGAATCGTCCGAAAACGTCAGTATCAGTTGCGAAAAGTCATCACCCTGTAGCGCTTTTTGATAAACCTCTTCCGAGCGTTTGCGTGTTGCATCGATTTCTTCCTCCGAAGGATTATTCGATGGGAAAGCCGTTATTAGATGTGCAACACTTATCTTACCCGGATTAGGGATTATTTGCTCCATTTTAAAAAGATAAAAACCCAACATCGAACGGACAGGGCGGGAAATGTCGCCCGGCTTCATGTTATAAACAAATTCCTCAACATCTCTTGCAAACTTAAATGGATAGGCATAGTCGATAGCGAAATAATACCTGTCGGGCTGGTCGGCAAATGATTGCCCTACTTCTTCAAATGATTCTCCGTTTTTAATGCGGGTATAGGCAGCGTTGGCTTGCAAAAAAAGCTCAAGCGTGTCTTTTGTAAATATTTGTCGTCGGCTCAGCACCGCTTCGGGATACCTGAAAAAGATTTGTTTCAAGACAGGGCGAATTTTCTCGCGATTATGGATAACAAGCATGGCCGAATCCTGACCGGTTTTATCGCTGAGGAAGCTGGCCTGTAATTGAAGGGTATACTTCTCTAATTCTTTCAAAAAAGCCGGCAGGTTATGGATTTCTAAGGCTTCGGCATCAGCTACTTTAAGTTTGAAGTTCTTAAATAACTCAACATACTCGGCTACCGCTTTTTTGTTTTTAAAATTCACACTGTTATCCTTCTTTGCCATATAAATAAATTCGGAAAGGGTCACATCCTTGCCGGCTACTGTCATAACGACAGGTTCTTTCTTTTCCTTTGCTTCTAAGGTAGCTATCAGCGCTACCCAAAGACACAAAACAACGATTTTCCTCATAAAAAATATAACTATTTAAAATACATTTGTTTATTAATTACAACCCCCTGCCCCCATTTTTCTTCACTTCGTAAAGAGACACATTATTTTAATTTTAACATCAAGGAACGTTCTTCACTTCGTAAAGAGACAGATTATTTTTTATCATCAAGGAACGTTCAAAGAGGGAGTTAATTCGCCAATTCGGAAATAAATTTGAGGCGGATAAGCCGTATCTCTTCTTCCGTATATTCATTTCCCAATTCTCTAATAGCATCTTCCAAGCTGTCGGTCTCCGATTCTTTAAAATATAAGTAGATGTCATCAATATGGTCTTCATCCATGACATCATTGATAAAGTAATCCAGATTGATTCGTGTTCCCGAATAGACGATGGTTTCGATTTCGCTTAGCAGCTCATCAAATTCCAGCCCTTTACTGATGGCTATATCGTCCAATGCCACCTTTCGGTCGATGCTCTGGACTATCCACACTTTCAGTTTCGACTTGTTAGCTATCGTCCGCACCCGCAAGTCTTCCGGGCGGATGATCTCATTTTCGTCTACATACTTCTTAATAATATCTACAAACTCTTTCCCGTAGCGTTTGGCTTTGCCGGCGCCTACACCGGGAATATTCTGTAACTCGTCAAGCGTCACCGGATAGGTAGTAGCCATAGCTTCTAAGGAAGGATCCTGAAATATCACGTAAGGAGGCACTTCGAATTTTTTCGCCATCTTTCTGCGCAAGTCTTTCATGATAGAAAACAACTCAGGGTCGACGGCACACGAAGCACCGCTTTGAATCTGAACGTCATCGTTGTCGTCGTCATCATCAAAATCATTATCCTTAACGACCATAAACGACACCGGCTCTTTGATAAACTCATGGCCCTTCGCTGTCACTTTAAGCAGACCGTAATTTTCAATGTCCTTTTCGATATATCCTGCGATAAGCGCCTGGCGGATAACGGCATGCCACATCTTTTCGCCCTCTTCTTCGCCTGAGCCGTAAATATCCAACTCATTGTGTCGAAACGATTCGATATCTGCTGTTTCCTGCCCGATAAGTACATTGACGATATAATCGGCCTTGTATCGCTCCCTTAAAATACAGATGGCATCTATCAGTGTGAAAAGCATCTCTTTGGCTTCTATCAGTTTTTTGGGTTTCAGACAGTTATCGCAGTTGTGGCAATTGTCTTCGTAATACT
Organism: uncultured Tannerella sp.; assembly: GCA_964442765.1. Taxonomy (GTDB): domain Bacteria; phylum Bacteroidota; class Bacteroidia; order Bacteroidales; family Tannerellaceae; genus Tannerella. The sequence continues at coordinate 6,819 of CAYUAK010000240.1, forward strand.
GCTCCCCAAAATAATGCAACAGCACTTTTCGCCGACAAACGGCTGTTTCGGCATAAGCGGCTGTCTCAAGCAGTAACTGCTTGCCGATTTCTTGCTCAACGAGCGGCTTGCCCTGAAGGAACTTCTCTAATTTTAGCAAGTCTTTATATGAGTAAAAAGCGATGCAAAGACCTTCGCCGCCGTCACGCCCCGAACGCCCCGTTTCCTGGTAGTATCCTTCCAAACTCTTCGGGATATCATAGTGTATCACATAGCGTACATCGGGCTTGTCTATCCCCATCCCAAAGGCAATAGTAGCTACAATGACGTCGATTTCTTCCATCAAAAAGGCGTCCTGGTTATCCGAGCGCACCTGTGATTCCATGCCTGCATGATACGGACGCGCTTTTATATCGTTGGCTTGCAATATCTCGGCAAACTTCTCCACTTCACGCCGGCTCAAACAGTAGACTATTCCTGATTTGCCCTCGTGCGATTTGATAAATTTGATAACTTCACGGTCGATGTCGTTGGTCTTAGGCCGTACTTCGTAGTACAAATTGGGACGGTTAAAAGATGACGAGAAAACAGTCGCTTTCAACATCCCTAAATTCTTTTGAATATCATGTTGCACTTTTGGGGTGGCAGTAGCGGTTAGTGCAATGATTGGACGCGAACCTATCTCGTTGATAATAGGCCGTATACGCCGATACTCCGGTCGGAAATCATGCCCCCATTCCGAAATACAATGGGCTTCGTCTATCGCATAAAATGATATTTTTATCTGCTGAAGGAACTCAATGTTCTCCTCTTTGGTAAGCGATTCGGGTGCGACATACAGCAATTTGGTTTTTCCCGTCAGGATGTCTGTTTTTACGTCATCAATAGCTGCTTTTGTCAGGGTAGAATTAATAAAATGGGCTACCCCGTCTTCTTCGCTGAAGGTACGCATGGCGTCGACCTGGTTTTTCATCAACGCTATCAGCGGCGAAATGACAATAGCAGTACCCTGCATCAATAATGCCGGCAACTGATAACACAACGATTTACCGCCTCCAGTAGGCATCAATACAAACGTGTCTTTTTCGGCAAGCACGTTCTCGATGATGGATAATTGATTCCCTTTGAAGGTACCGAACCCAAAATGCAGTTTCAACGCTTCAAAGATGGCATTTTTTTTCCATTTGACAGGTTTTTTTGTTTCCGTTGATGGTGGCTCAGGTGCTGGTTCGGTCACTTTAATCTTTTTGTAACGTTCTCTTAAAGCAGCATTTTTTGCCGCTTGTGACGCCCTCGCCGATGTTGCCCTGCCTACTTTGATCTTTCTTACAGGTTCGGAAGGCTTGTTAAGATATAGCTTACTTGTCATATTAGGTTTAATAATTTAGGCAATTTGCAGTCTGTTCACATCCACATTCTCAAAGCTGTTTTTGGCATACTCTAATGTAACATGCAGCTTTTTTTGCGTTCCTGAAGGCATATCATACATTGCATCAATCATTATGACTTCTACAATAGAACGCAAACCGCGCGCTCCCAACTTATATTCAATTGACTTATCTACAATATAATCATAGACTTCAACATCGAAAGTGAGTTCAATCCTGTCCATCTCAAACAACTTGACATATTGTTTGATAATCGAATTCTTCGGCTCGGTCAGAATCCGTTTGAGCGCCTCCCTGTCCAAGTCTTTCAGATAGATCAAAATAGGCAAACGACCGATAATTTCGGGTATCAATCCGAAAGATTTTAAGTCGGGCGGCGTGATATACTTCAACATATCCTTGTTATCAATGGCTTGCTTTCCCCTTCCTGCTGTGTATCCAACCACATGGGTGTTCAAACGTTTGGCTATCTTCTTTTCTATCCCGTCGAAAGCGCCTCCGCAGATGAATAAAATATTTTTGGTATCAACGGCTATCATGCGTTGCTCCGGATGCTTCCGGCCTCCCTGCGGCGGTACATTCACGACCGAGCCTTCCAATAACTTTAATAAACCCTGCTGAACACCCTCGCCACTCACGTCCCGCGTGATGGAAGGGTTATCGCTCTTGCGGGCAATCTTATCTATCTCGTCAATAAAAACAATACCTTTCTCCGCAGCTTTCACATCATAATCGGCTGCCTGTAATAAGCGCGTCAGGATGCTTTCAATATCTTCGCCTACATAGCCGGCTTCGGTAAATACCGTCGCATCAACGATGCAGAAAGGAACCTTTATCTTTTTTGCTATCGTCCTCGCTAACAAGGTCTTTCCTGTGCCGGTAGCGCCTACCATGATGATATTCGATTTTTCAATTTCCACATCGTCTTTCGTATACTGCTGCGCCAATCGTTTATAATGGTTATAAACGGCTACTGAAAGATATTTTTTAGCATCTTCCTGACCAATCACATATTCATCAAGAAACTGCTTTATTTCGGCAGGTTTTGGATATTCTTTGGAGACAGGTTGAAAACTGTTTGATCCCTTATGTTGTCGTTCCTGTAATATGATATCATAAGCCTGCAATGTACAGTTATCGCATATATTACCTGAAATGCCGGCAATCAATAATTTTGCATCTTTGCGTGTCTTTCCGCAAAACGAACATCTATCTTCGATTCTGGCCATGATTACCTGACTTTCTTCGCTAATACCTCGTCAATCATCCCATACTCCAACGCTTCGGTAGCCGTCATCCAATAGTCACGGTCACTGTCGCGTTCTATCTCTTCGTAAGTCTTACCGGAATGCAGCGCAATGATATGGTATAGCTCTTCTTTCATCTTTACAATCTGTCGAACGGTTATTTCCATATCTGCAGCCGGCCCCTGAACGCCCCCCATCGGCTGGTGTATCATCACCCGCGAGTGTTTCAACGCACAACGCTTTCCCTTTTCGCCTGCCACTAAAATAATAGAGGCCATCGAAGCGGCAACGCCCGTACATATTGTTGCTACCTTGCTACTTATATGCTGCATCGTATCATAAATGCCTAACCCGGCATAAACGACGCCGCCCGGCGAATTGATATAAATAGAGATGTCCTTCCCCGGATCACTGGTATCTAAATACAACAGTTGAGCCTGTATCACATTGGCCGTATAATCATCAATTTGTGTCCCAAGGAAAATAATCCTGTCCATCATCAAGCGCGAAAACACATCCATCTGAGCTACGTTCAACTGACGCTCCTCAATGATAGTCGGCGAAATGTAACTGCTTGAAAATCGCAAGTAACTGTCCAACGCTGTCGAACTCATACCCATATGCTTTGTAGCATATTTATTAAAATCGTTCATAATTAAATATTTATTTTCTTTCTGCCATTATTTTATTATACTCTTCGGGCGTAACTTCCTGTTCGACGATGGTTATCTTTTCTTTTACCAAAACAGGAATCTTTTCATCTAATACAGCCTCGGCAAGCTGATTCACGGTCGCCTGGTCTTTCAACATGTCGCTTACGTAGCCCTCAACTTCTTCTTTCTGTACAGAATACATGCCGTTTTCTATGAGCTGCTTAATGACGACCTGTATAGCCATATTTTTAATATCTTCTTTTTCAACGTTTAGATTGTATTTTCCTGTAAGAAAGCTTTTAACGAGGTTATATTTAAGACTGCTTATATAAGTAGGATAATCCCTTTCGAGGTCTTCCTTTGTAATCTTCTCACTGGATGCAACTAACCAGCGCTTCAGGATATCGTCCGCAAAAGCTATATCAGCGACTTTTTGCATGATAAATTCCTGTATATCGTTTTGGAGAACTTGTTCGGTTTGCGAGGTATAGCGCTGCGCTAATGACATCTTTATTTTTTCTCGACAATCAGCTTCGTTGCTTACCTTGTCCTTTCCGAACAGTTTATCATAGAGTTCCTGGTTCATTTCGGCAAGTTTTAGGCGGCTTATCTCGTTGATTGTAAAAGAGAAATCACTTTTCACCTCTTTGGCTGCTTCTTTATCTATGTTCAAAAACGATGCCATCTCTACTTCCATGCCTTTGAAAGCCTTGCTGGGATTAAAAACTATCGTATCGCCCGTTTTGGCATTGAGAATTTTCTTTTGCTCCATCTTACCCTTTATGTACGATGGTATCAATAACGCCTCTTCAACACAGAGGCCACCCTCTTTGGGAGTTTTGTCCACCAATTCTACCAAGCGCCCCTTGACAAGGTCGTCAGCTTCAACCTGGTCGCCACTTTCTTGAACACCATATTGCTTTCGATACACCTTAATCGTTTTTTCAACATCTTCGTCCCTCACTATCACCCGATAGACTGTCAGTGAATCCTCTTTTGTCAGTTGGAAATCTAATTTTGGCTTCAAGGCTATTTCTACAAAAAACTCATATTTACCCTCCGAATCTAAATCTATCTGCTCGGTTTGGTTCTGAATAAGACTTCCTATATAATCAATCTGGTTTTCTTCCAGATAAGATTTTGTGGTATCCGAAAGCAAATTGTTGATTTCTTCGAGCTTCGTTTGCTTTCCGTACCTCTTTTTTATTATTTCTATGGGTACCATCCCACTGCGGAAACCGGGCATTACCGCTTTCTGACGTAAACTACGCAGCGTTTTGTTCCACTGCTCCCAATAGTCGTTCTTCTCGATTTCTATCTTTAAAAGCGCGCTGACAGCATCGATGTTTGTTAGAGAAACATTCATTCTTAATTGTTTATATTATTAAATCATTTGACATACTAAAAAACAGGACGCAAAAGTAATCATTATCCCGTTCTCTCCTGCTTTCTTCATTTAAAATTTTTGCTGATAAAAAAAATCGACAGTATCAAATTAACCACCAATCCTCCTGTGCAACAAGCGATATAAAAGGCGAGCCAAGGCTTGTCTTTTCCAAAAATAAAATAGACAATCACGCCTAAAATAACTATTAACGCAATAATTATCAATAATATACGTATAACCTTTCGTTTCATTTATCATTGTTTATAAGCGCGAAGATAATAGCTATTTTTTGATTACCAAGTCATTTTGTGATTTATTTTGTTTTTTAACATTCTTTTTCAGTTCATTGAAATGCCTTTTTGATTTCGCCGGTAGATAATCCGAACAATTTTTCAGTTATGATGCTTAAATCTTTTTCTTCTCCGATGAAATGATATACGGTATGCCTGTGGCTGAGAGACTGCTGTGGTTTAAGGAACGCTGCCGGTGAGACGCTTTCCAATTCGAGGAAAGGTCCCATGATGCTTCCATCGGCTAACGGGCCGTCATTGTACGCATTCATGGCGTCGCCCGACAGCGGGTTCTTTTCAGGATTCCACTCCTGGCTGAGGTAAACGGCGTTATTATCTACCTCAAACGTCGTGACAGTCAGACGTTTTGAACCGGGGTCGTAATTGCCTGCAATGGCTCTAGTGCGTTTGGCGTTCAGTCCTAACTTGCTGCGAAACTTACCATCCGTTTTCAGATAGACCGTCTGTCCTTTTATTTTGAGACGGTCGGGTGGTATTTCTCCAAAGTAATCAGAAGTAACAATAGGCCCGAGTTCCTTTTCATCGCCTTCGATAAACGGGATAAAAGTGACTGCTTCGGGCGCCGGGTTGAACATATCCAAAATCCAGATGCAGATGGTACCTGTCTCTTTTGTCCATTCGAAATCGTTCAGATTGACGATAGCATTGTCAGTAACATATCCTGCTACCTTGATAGATGGGTTTAGCTCAATATGTAAGCCGGAGGCTATTTCGGATTTTTTCAATAACGTGACAGAACGGTCAGCACGCAGTTTGAGTTGGTAGCCAATATAATTAGTCACTTCCATTTCTTTCTTGAATGCGACATGGCTGTTATCAGTTGATGTAACCTCCCAAGTCTCAATATCTATCGGTTTCGGCGTATGCCAGTTTTCAAAAACCTGCTCTGTTCCTTTTTTAAAATACACGGAATAGAGACCGCCTTCCGGTCCCAACCAGAACCTGTTTTCGCCGCCGTAGCCATTCATGTGTTCATTGACTTTGTTGGCGTCAAAAAATTTGTAATTAACAAACCCCAAACTTGTCCCGTCTAATCCGTCGGCGGTGCTTGTAAAAACCTTTGCCTGGTACTTGGCCGAGACAATGACCTGCGCTTGGCCGCCATCACCGGTTAATACAATTAACCGGTCGTCTTTTTGGGTTAAATAATTCAGGTCATACCCGAATGTGCCCTTTTCATATTCGTTCATTTTTTTTGCTTTGTTTGTGGTATTGGTGCATGAACAAATCATCATCGCCATGCAAATTGAAAGATTTATTAGCCACGAACCACGCGAACCACGCGAATTATTCATAATTTTTAAATCATAATTTTTAATTAACCTCAAGCTCCTCCCATCTTGGAAACGTCGGAAATTTGTTATGCGGCTCGGATTGGTACCAGAAAGTGACGGACGAGATATCTGATTTTTGTGGCAGATAACGCCCTTCGTGTCGCCATCCCAAGTCCTGCATGGTTACTTTTAAGTCTTTCTCAAACCGTATCGGGTCGGCTATATGCCAGCGATAGAGGCCAAACCGTTGTTGGGATTTATAGGTGCCGTCGGGACGTATCACCTGATGCAACCCTACGTAGGGCGTACAAAACTCTTTATACTGTCCATCTCTGTCGAAGTTATAGGAGCCGCAGAAATAATCTTCCGTTCCTGTGCCGCAAATCGTCGGGAACTTGGTATCACCGTCCATGAAGAATTTGATCTCGCCTTCACCCCACCATCCGTTGTTATTGACACCCCAAGCCATGTATACGCCTACATAATGACCTTTCCCTTTGACATTGTCAATAATCGTATAGTCGGAAGTCATGTTCGGGTTCGTGCGTCGCCACTGTGCGTGGAAATAGCCGGCGTCATCGGCCACTTCTGTCAGCGTATAATCGATTTGATAATACAGCGTCATCGGTTGCCGGTCGTTGATGTTCTCAACCGTAATCTTACATTTTTTACGGAAAGGCATAGTCCAGTAACAGTTGAAAGCGCTACCTGGGTTTACGCATACGGCTAACGAAGACAATGGCGCATAGACACCCCATCCCATACAGAAAAAATCACCCAACGGACACTCCACCGAAGGTTCTTTTTCTTCGTCCCAATAGATACGGATAATCGAAAAGCGCCAATTGCCTGTCGGCGTCATCCATATATGCTGGATTGCGCCCGGTCCATCAATCTCGGCTATGGTGAAAGTCTCTTTCGAGTTGATCCGGATGAACGGATTTACTTTCCAGCCCTGTCCTAAGTCGCGGGCAGCGGCAGCAGCGTTGGCAACATTCCGTGTGCCGCTGTCTTTCAGTTCGGCCATGCCGCCTTTCCCTTTTTCACCTGTAAAGTTTTCCGGACTGATAGAACGGGTCTTAGCATTCGACAGCCGAAAAAGATTACCCATGTTGTTATCCAAACCATCGTAAGGATATTTCTGTGCAAACGACTGCACCGTAAAAATAAAAAATGCAATAAAAAAGATTAAATACTTCATGATAATTTTAATATTAAATGATTATTATTCTATGTTTTACAAGATGTCTTTGATAGCGTAATCAAAAGAAATTATTTCACGTTCCATACTGAAAATATTCAAAAAATACGGCACAAAGATACGATTTTTTCATTTAAATCAAAGAATCAAAAAAAAATCTCAGCAATTCAGCGTATAAATTCCGTAACTTCATATATTTTTCATCCTGTCGGGATGCAATTTCCGAAAAAACGGTAATTACTCAGGTCTCCGTAGGAGACTGACATGGATAACCCTGAGTAAGCGAAGCGTCACTCAGG
>CAYUAK010000241.1:0-1591 GCA_964442765.1 uncultured Tannerella sp.
TTCGGTATGCCCTGTTGTTTCTGTTGCATTTTGTAAGATGGCAGCGCATTTCCTCGTAATAGCCTATTCCTTTGCTGTAGTCATATTCGAGCACATCTTCATCGGTGGTGTTTTTTTTTAGCTTGCACACGCTGCAGTGACCGCTTGTGTATGGATACGCCCTTTTCCTCCCTGATCCTCTCGACTATATTGTCGTTGATTATACCAGGGTCGTCCCCCTTTAGCTGCGCTACAAACTCGATAATGTCGGGCGTTATCTTCGACGGGAACTTCGGGCCTGTTTTCTTCGCGCACAGACCGTCAATACCTGCGTCGTAGAATCGCTTCTCTATCTTGTAGTAAGCGGTCCTCGAAAATCCGAATTGTAGTGAAGCCTCGGAAACATTAAGCCCATTAGTTTTTACCGCCCTGAGCATCTCGTATTTAACTTGGACGAGATCTTGAGGGTCGAAGTAGGGGTTGCTTCTGAACATGGGGTTTCTGACCGAATCGGCGTTCCTGTTAAAAGAGCCGCTCTCGATTAGCGTTTTTGCTTTGCTTGTGTTCACTAGCCTCACCTCCTTATGACAACTTAATTATAGCATATTACAATGTCTTTGTCAACACAGTTCCAGAAATACTTGCTATTTCTGTGATTTTATGTAACCATTGTATAGTGGATGTCATTATTACGTTTGCAATATGGCGCAATTGGGTTTACACTCGATTCGGTTTGATACCTTTTTTATCTCCTCCGCGAGCAATAGCATATCCTCATATTGAAAATCGCATCGCCCATTGCTAATCTCTGTAAAAGGGTTTATCATGCTCATGGATGTAAAGGTCACATTTATTGATTTCTCAAGCCCTTCTTCATCGGTATACAGTGCCAGTATCACTCCAAAGCTCTTCGTAAAATTGTTGACTGTATACTCTTTCCCATATAACGGATGGTTCTCTTTCGTCACAACAAATCTGTGCCGCTTGTGTGATAATACGGTATTCGTGTATAATTGGTAACGCCGTTATTCACCGCGATTACAGCATTCATACTGAAAAATCACCTATTCGGATTTTATTATTCAGGGACCGGCTTGAGGTCGAAAATCCCGGCGGGCTTTACGGCAGGATCACGCTCAGCAGTCTTGGCAAGGTTGGCGCCGATACTCGAAACCCTTATATAGCCTCTAATCTTGAAATTATGATAGATACCGAAAATCGTTTTTCTGGAATCCCGATTATTATCAATGAAATGGAAAAGGCAAAGCTGCCGCCCCCTGTTTTTGTTAACAGCAGAGGCGTATTCAAGGTCATACTGTACAATGAAAATAAGAAAAAAATACGGGGCAGTTAAAGATGACCATGCCTGAAAAACCTAAAAGTGTTAAGCTGATGTATGTTCAAGCGTAGCGGTATACGACGGCACAGCCTGCACGAAGATCGGCTACGCGACCACCGAGGCGTTCAAGACAGGCCGGCTGGTAGAAATTTAGCCCTTCGGCAGCCCGATCAGCAGCAACACGCGTTTGCACAAATGCTTCTCGATAGCGGTAAGGTGTGCTTCCGGAAGGTTCAGCTTCGGATGCCGGGCGAACGAGAAGTTCACCATCTT
>CAYUAK010000242.1:0-9132 GCA_964442765.1 uncultured Tannerella sp.
AAAAGAACAGTTGGAAGCGCAACGTCGCTATCGGGATTCGATAATGACAGTGCAGTATGAGTTGCAACAAGCGGCATTATTGGAACAGCTTTCCCAAAAAGAAGCATCAACTGCAACTATCATACCGGAGGATGCGCCCGATTCGGTCAAACAGGTTTTGTCCCAAAGTAAATTCGGCGTTTTTGCATCGGCCATTACCGGTACTGAAGAAATCATTACGCTTGAAAATAAAAACATCGAAGTCAGGATAAACAGCAAAGGGGGCCATGTCTGCTATGCGCGGGTGAAGGATTATGTCACCTATAACAAAGACCCTTTGGTACTGTTTGAAGGCGACGAATCTAAGTTCAATATCACATTTGGTACATCTAATAACCTTATTGTCAACACTTCCGACCTGTTTTTTACCCCGATTCGTAACAACGACCCCAATTCGGTGACGATGCGACTCAACGTAGGCGAAGCAGGCATTATCGACTTGGTTTACACCCTGTATCCGGATGATTATATGCTTGGTTTTGTTATTCAGACGAGCGGATTGAACGGACTGCTGGCCCTTTCAATGAATGCGTTAGATATCCAATGGAGCCAGAAGATGCGTATACAGGAAAAAGGACGCAAATTGGAAAACCAATATACCGGCCTTTATTATAAGTTTGCAACTGATGATGTGGAACGAATAGGCGAAGCGAAAGACGAAAGTAAGCAGATTTCCAACCGGTTGAGATGGATAGGATATAAAAATAAATTCTTCTCCTCAGCACTGATTGCCGATGGCGCTTTTACATCTACCACCCTGTCGGCTAAGCAGTTGACCGATAAGGACTATTTGAAAGAGTTCAAAACGGAGACTTCCGTGCCTTTTAGCGCTGCTAAAAACGAATCTATCGGCTTTCGTTATTTCTTTGGGCCTAACAAATACAAGCTGTTACGGGCGTATGACAAAGGCGCTGACAAGGAAAACCTGCTGGATTTAGACAAATTGGTTCCGATGGGTTACAATTGGCTGCGTCCTATAAACAAATATTTTATTCTGCCGTTGTTTGATTTTCTTGGGAGATACATGACGAACTACGGGTTGATAATTTTTGTTCTCACCTTCATTATCAAAGTGATACTGTTCCCGCTCACCTATAAGTCGAGTATGTCGCAGGCCAAGATGCGCGTTTTAAAGCCGCAGGTCGACGAGCTGAAGCTCAAATTCCCCAGGAAAGAACAGGCTATGGAGCTACAGCAGGCGACGATGGCCTTATACAGTAGCGCTGGCGCAAGTCCGATGAGCGGATGTCTTCCGATGTTATTGCAGTTCCCTATTCTGATAGCATTGTACTGGCTATTCCCGACCTCCATCGAACTGCGTCAGCAGAGCTTCCTTTGGGCCGAAGACCTTTCTACCTACGATGCTGTCATTTCGTGGGACTTTAATATCCCTCTTATCTCCGCATTTATTGGGAACCATATCAGCCTGTTTTGTCTACTGATGACTGTCGTCAACATTGTGAGTACTAAAATGACAAGCGCCATGAATGCCGGGCAACAGCAGATGGCAGGGATGAACATGATGATGTATATGATGCCGGTGATGTTCTTTGTCTTCTTTAACCAGAACGCATCGGGTCTTAGCTATTATTTTCTTATCTCTACCCTTATTCAGATAGGGCAAACGATGCTTTTCCGCTTTAGCGTTGATGAGGCCAAATTATTAGCCGAGTTAGAAGCCAACAAAAAGAAACCCAAAAAGAAATCCGGCTTTATGCAACGCTTAGCCGATGCCCAAAAAGCCCAGCAGGAACAGTTACGTAAACAACAAGCAGAACGCGAGAAAAAAATGCACTCCGGCAAAAGAAGATAAACCTCCCCCTTTGAAGGGGGCAGGGGGATGTTTTAGGTAAAAGTCAGTTAATTATTTTCAACTGCCCTTCCGATGGCTCTTTGTAGGCGTTTGTTTCTATGAAATAGCTATTAAGTTCGTCAAAATTATTTCCAATGATACGATGGGAATAATATTGAAGTTTGTCCATGACACGAATAAAAGTGTCCGGTTCCTTTCTGTTGGTCAGTTTTTTAAGCGCTAAAAGATAGTCTTCCCTGAAAACGGTCGGGACAATGATGCGCGATAAGCCACTTTTAAACAACTCAGCATTACCCATGATGCGCGAAATCCGCCCATTCCCGTCCGTAAACGGATGAATTTCTGCAATCATAAACATGATGTAAATAGCTTTTGCCATGGGATCATTAAGCGCTAAGTAATATTTAAAGCCCTGTCTGATAGTTCCTTCCACTAAGCTGAAATCTGCAAATTCCGTAAATCCCGCTCGGTTATTTTGTGTCTTGAACTCACCTGCGTTGACCTCTTCCATTCTGCCAGACATCATGGTTAGGTGTCTGTTTTTCAAAATAGCCATCAAGTCGTCAGGGGTCGAAGGCGTCATGGACATTTCAAAACTGTTTGAAACTATCTGAAATGTGCCTAAGATGTCATGTGAATCCTTCACTCTTTTCGGAATCACAATGCCGCTATCAACAATCCTTTTGGCATCTTCAATAACGAATTTCGTGCCTTCGATGTAATTGGAAAAATAGGCTTCAAAGAAAGAAAAGAGACGAAATGATTCTTCCGATGTGTTTCTATCTGTTCGTTCCGGAAAATAGTAGTCTTTAAGCTTATTGAAAAGTATGTCAAAAAGTTCAAGCCTTTTGGCATCGTATGGCATTCCCATAGCCCGCGCTTTGGCAGCTTCTGAGGTAAGTACCTTAACGTCACGGGCTTTCAGTAAGGCTGAGATAATCTCGTTCAGCCTTCTATATTCTTTAACAAATCCTAACTGCTCAGCTATTTCTTTCGCTTTTTCTCTGAATTTGTTGCCCCCTTCTTCTCCTTCCCTTAGGATGATTTTTTCAAGTCTGTCTTCTATTGATTCAATTGGAAAGCATTTGGAATAGCCTCCTTTTTTTCTTGATACCTGCAAATTTTCAAGCATCCACCGCCATTCCGACGATACATAAATACCGGATAGATTTACATCCGATGCTAATGCTGACCTCCCTTTCATTACATGGATTGTAACTACTTTGAGATCAGTCACCTTTTTGGTATAGTTACTTGTCAGGAAAAAATGGCCTGTTTCAGTTGGTCGTAACTCTGAAGCGCACCGATGGCTGATGACAGCTTCGGGAAACCGCCATTTGAGGATATCAAAGAAGTATCGTTTGATTATATACTCCTCCGAATCCCGCAGGTTAGTCGTATAGATACGAGGCGCAATTTTTTTAATTTGCCTGCTTTTTCCGCCTTGCCTATCTGCCGCGAGACGCTTTTATTAGAGGAAGCAAAGATGATTTCCCTGCTGAAGTCAATCGATTTGTCCATCGGAATTTTTTCTATTACAAACTGTTTCCGGCCACAAAAGTAGGAATTTATTCCATTATAACCGAAAAAAACGAGAATTTTTTCCATTATTCCCTTTGTGTAAGGAAATATCAATAAACTTTGAAACGCTGTGTCCGTTGCGTCTCTGTGCTAATAAATTCGACGAAGATACTTATTAAGGTCTTCCGGCGTATCTATTCCGAGTGTTTCCAACTCGGTGATAGCTACTTTGATGGAAAATCCGTTTTGTAGCCAGCGCAGTTGTTCGAGGCTTTCGGCTATCTCAAGCGACGAAGGGGGGAGGGCGGTAATAACTTTCAGGACATCGGAACGGTAGCCATATAACCCGATGTGTTTGTAAAATATATGCGAAGCCGGCCATTGTGACTTTTCTTTTCCACGAATAAAAGGGATGACGGAACGACTGAAATAAATAGCTTCCATGCGGTTGTTAAGAACGACTTTAGGTGTATTGGGATTGGACAAGTGTTGTTCAAAATCCGAATCGTTATCAAACGGTTTGACTAAGGTAGCAATTTGGGTATCCGCTGCGGAGAAACAGCCTTTCAACAGCTCTATTTGTGAGGGTTTGATAAAGGGCTCATCGCCCTGAATGTTGATAACTACATCAAAATCACAACCCATCAGTAACAATGCTTCACAACACCGGTCGGTACCGCTTGGATGCTCTTTGGAGGTCATCACCGCATTTCCACCGAAACTGTGAACGGCCTCCCATATACGCTCATCATCGGTTGCGACAACCAACTTATCGACCGTATCTCGAACCTGTTCAAACACCCGCTGAACCATCGGTTTGCCGCCAATATCAACTAACGGTTTACCCGGAAAGCGGGTAGAAGCGAAGCGAGAAGGAATAATGCCAAGAAATTTCATATATTTGCCCGAAAGGAAACCACAAAAGTACAAAATATTTATCTGTTTGCTTAAAAATTCAGATAAAAAATGTACTTTTGCCACTTGTTTCAGTGTTAGTATTCATCTATAAAGTAAAAAATTATGAAAAAGTATGCAGTAATTTTGGGGATAATAGGGATAGTGATCCTTTCTTCATTCCTTATCGTGTGTTGTGATAAAGAAGCAGTTAAGTATCGGCGGTTGCCTGTAAAGGTGTACCGTGACAGGATGAAAGCAGGATGGGTGGGTCAGATTGCCGGCGTTTGTTGGGGCGCTCCGACGGAGTTTCGTTGGAAAGATAAGATCATTCCCGAAGCGGATATGCCTGTTTGGAAGTCCGAAATGATCAATGAGGCTTTTGGGCAGGACGACTTGTATGTAGAGATGACTTTCTTGCGGACGCTCGAAGAGTATGGCATTGAAGCATCTATTCGTCAGGCAGGCATTGATTTTGCGAACAGTGAATACCCGCTCTGGTGTGCGAATGATGCAGGTCGTAAAAATTTGCGCGCAGGGATAGCGCCGCCCGATGCAAGTCATCCAAAGTTCAATAAATGTCCTAATGATATTGATTATCAGATAGAAGCCGATTTTTCAGGGTTGATAGCGCCAGGGATGCCTAATATTGCGATTGAGATGGGAAACAAGTTCGGAAGGCTTATGAACTATGGCGATGGGGTTTATGGCGGTCAGTTTATGGGGGGGATGTATGCGGAGGCTTTTTTTGAGAACGACATTAATAAGATAATTAAAGCCGGATTAGCTTGTATACCTGCCGAAAGCCAGTACGCAGAGATGGTACGGGACATGGTAACCTGGTACAAGGAAAATCCAAACGATTGGGAAGCTACGTGGCAAAAATGCCAGAAGAAATACCGTGAAAACCCGGAATATCAGAAGGCCTCAAACGGGGGTATTGACGTGAAGATTAACGGAGCATACGTTCTGATGGGGTTGTTGTACGGGAAAGGCGACTTAGACAAGACTATCGTTATTGCGACCCGCTGCGGACAGGATTCTGATTGCAACCCCTCGAATGCCGGCGGCGTTCTTTTTACAACACTTGGATATGCCAAGCTGCCACCCCGTTTTACGGAACGCTTAGACCATTCTAGAAATTTTATTTACACTGCCTACAATATCAATTCGTTGTTAGACGTCTGTGAAAAGCTGACCCGTGAGCTTATTATCCGCGAAGGAGGCAGGATAGAAAAAGATAAAAAAGGAGAAGAGGTCTTCGTTATCCCTGTTAAAGCGCCTCAGCCGAATCCTTTACAGTTAAGCTGGGCGCCCGGTCCGATTGAGGGCAGTGTTTATACCGATGAGGAAAAAGCGAAAATTCGTTTCAGTAGTTTTGCGTTGCAAAAAGTTGTCGACCGTCTATTCCCCGGATGGACAGTAGGCGAAGCAGGGCAAGACATGAACCCTGGGTTTCGTGAATCCTTGAGAGGGAAAAAGAATGTACTTGTCACGCACCCTGTCAACCGCCAGACACCCTGTGCCTTAACGAAGACAACAGATATTCCGAGCGGCAGAAAGACAACACTTCGTTTAGTAGTCGGGCATCACGAATCCGGAGATTGGGATTTAGTAATCCGTATCAACGGCTCACCGCAGAAAACCGTTGATATAGGTAAGACACTTACAAAAGATACCGGATGGGCAGAGGTGACCTACGACCTAACCCCGTTTGCAGGCAGCAAAAATGTTAAGATAGATTTGGAGAACAAGGCCTCCGGATGGTCATTCGAAGCCGGTTACTGGGCCGAAATCGAAATCAGGTAGCGAGCATTAAATATTTTTTAAGATACGCGCGCGAACCTAATATTATTGTTTTTTTAAAGAAGGCGGTTATTTTTGAAAGCAGACGAAGCTATGATTTGAGTTTGAAAATATTTTTGCTGTTTCGTGTCATTTTCGTATCTTTGCGGCTCATATCTTATCATTTATTATGTAATAAAATGAAGAAAGACAACGCCATAGCGGAATGGATAGCACAAGGGGAGGGGCAGCAACTTGATTTCAAGTTCGAGGTGAGTGATAGCAAAAAGATAGCGCGCACACTGAGCGCCTTTGCTAATACCGACGGAGGGAGGTTGCTGATAGGTGTGAAGGATAACGGAAATATAACCGGAGTACGGAGTGAGGAGGAGTATTATATGATAGAAGCGGCTTCGACTATGTATACCCGTCCCAGCGTTCCGTTCACAGCCAAAAGATGGGAGATAAACGGGAAAACTGTTTTGGAAGTTTACATCGTCCCAAGCTCGCAAAAACCACATACAGCCCCAGACCACGAAAATAATTATAAAGCCTATATTCGTGTTGAGGATGAGAATATGCTGGCCGACGAAGTCATACGCCTTTCGTGGGAAAAAAGAGGACGTGAGAAAGGGCTTTTATTGCCTTTGTCTCGTCCTGTCAAAAAACTTATAGATTATTTAGAAATACACCCTACCATTCATTTTCATCAGTTCTGCCGGATAGCGCGCATCAAGCCAAAAACTGCACAAAATATTCTTAGCGACCTGATTGCGGTGAGTGTGTTGAAATGGAGCATCGCAGATAAACAAATTGTCTATTCAATCAACTCAAACCGGGTATAGGGGATAAGGGCTTTGGGTATGTAGATGCCTTCGGGGGTCTGGTTGTTTTCGAGGATAGCGGCGACGATGCGCGGAAGGGCTAAGGCGCTGCCGTTCAGGGTATGGCATAACTGTGTCTTTTTATTTTCGTCACGGTAGCGGCATTTGAGACGGTTGGCTTGAAAGCTTTCAAAGTTGGAGACCGAACTGACTTCTAACCATCGGTTTTGGGCGGCTGAGTAGACTTCAAAGTCGAAGGTGAGCGCAGAGGTAAAGCTTATATCGCCGCCGCAAAGCCGCAGTATACGCCAGGGTAATTCAAGTTTTTCGAGGAGAGATTCCACATATTCGACCATCTCCTGCAACGATTGATAGGAGTGTTCGGGTGTGTCAATCCGCACGATTTCAACCTTGTCGAACTGATGCAGGCGGTTAAGCCCCCGTACATCTTTGCCATAAGAACCGGCTTCGCGACGGAAACAGGCCGAATAGGCTGTGTTCTTGATAGGCAGGGAGGCTTTGTCGAGTATCATATCGCGGTACAGATTGGTGACCGGCACTTCGGCTGTTGGGATAAGGTACAAGTCATCCAAGCTGCAATGATACATCTGTCCTTCTTTATCAGGCAAGTTACCCGTTCCATAGCCCGATTCGGCGTTGATAAGATAGGGGGGTTGGACTTCCAAATAGCCCACTTCGCGCGCTTTATCTAAAAAGAAATCTATCAAGGCCCGTTGCAGGCGCGCTCCATATCCTATATATACAGGGAAGCCTGCGCCGGTTATCTTGACGCCTAACTCGAAATCTATCAGGTTGTATTTCTTTGCCAGCTCCCAATGTGGCAACGCATCTTCAGACAACGCGGGGAAAGTCCCGCCTGTCTTTTCGCAGATATTATCTTCCGCACCGCGACCTTCAGGTACGGAACAATGAGGCAGGTTAGGAATGATTAACAGGAGTTCGTGAAGCCTTTTCTCAGCATCTGTTTTCTCCTCATCCAATACCTTGCTTCTCTCTTTCAGTGCAGCAACATTTGTTTTAACAGCATCGGCCTCCTCTTTTTTGCCTTCTCGCATCATGGCGCCAATCTGCTTCGACAAGCTATTTATTTCAGCCAGATTAGCATCTAATTCCACCTGCGACCGGCGTCGTACACTATCCAAATGAATCACCTTATCAATAATAGCAGTCGCATCGAAGTGTTTAACCGCCAACCGGCTAATCACTTCGTCCCTTTGTTCGATAATCGTTTTAAGTGTAAGCATAATTATTTCCTTATTTTTCAGGCCGCAAAATTAATAGTATTTATACAAACCACCAAACCTCCTCTGTTCCTCTGTTCCTCTCAAAATTAAAAAACGCTGTGTCCCTCTGTGTGTCTCTGTGTCTCAGTGCTAATAAAACGTGTCTCTGTGTTAATAAAATTCATTATAAACCCCCACCTCAGCAATAGCAGGAGGCGCTTCAAACTCATCAAAGATAATCTTCACTTTGTTACCCCACACAGTATCAAACCGTTCCACTTTAATCTTCTTATAATTAGAACCGGTTACCAAAGGTTTCCAAGTATTATTTGCCATATATTCGATACGATATTTTCGAACAAGGCTTCGGTTACCACCTTCGGCAATCGTGATGGTATTAAAAGGCTGTTCAACT
Organism: uncultured Tannerella sp.; assembly: GCA_964442765.1. Lineage (GTDB taxonomy): Bacteria > Bacteroidota > Bacteroidia > Bacteroidales > Tannerellaceae > Tannerella. The sequence continues at coordinate 8,536 of CAYUAK010000242.1, forward strand.
CCCAAGTCGATTTCGAGCCAGGGTGTCTTAACCGTTATATTTGAGCGCCAGGATGTACGGAAATTATCGTCATTAGCAAAATCCATGATATTCATATCGTAGCTCCAGCTCGAATTAGCCGGTTTGTTTTTCGCAATGTTTGATGAGATGACAGTACCGTCATTGGGAGGAAGTTTGGGCATTTTGCCTTCGTTTTTCCAGAGCCTACCTATCTCTTTCAATGCTGCTACTGCGTTGTCGTCTACCAACCCGTCGCGGTTAGGCGCAACATTCAGGATAAAATTACACCATATCTTATTAAAAGGTATCAGGTTATCATTGACTAAGGTCGTTGGATTTTTGACCGGTGTAGCAGGAAAATTTTCTTTCCAGAACCAGTTGACATTGATAGGTAGACACGACAAAGCCGGCAGTTGGTTGCTTTCGCGGGAGATATTTTGTCCGGCGCCCTGCTCGTATGATTTAATATCAGTATAATAGAGTACTTCGGGCGGATATTTGGCAGCGTTCAAGTCCATGACTAAACAGTTGGGTTGTAGCGATTTGACGAGGCGGTAAATATCGGCAAAAGGAATGACATCATACGAGATACGCGAC
>CAYUAK010000243.1:0-29258 GCA_964442765.1 uncultured Tannerella sp.
CGGAGGCGAAACAGCCGATGTAGGCGACCTTGTTCGGACTATCATCATCGACAGCACAGTAACTTGTCGCATGAAACGTTGCGACATCATTGATAATGCCAACATCCGCACCGGAGACGTCATTGTCGGACTGGCTTCATACGGACAGGCTACGTATGAAAAAGAATACAACAGCGGTATGGGCAGTAACGGATTAACTTCAGCAAGGCACGACGTCTTTGCTAAATATATTGCAGACAAATATCCCGAAAGTTGCGATCCGGATTTACCTGAAGCATTAGTCTATTCAGGCAAAATGGAGCTAACCGACAGGATAGAAGACTTGATGCTCAATGCCGGCCAACTTGTTCTATCCCCTACCCGCACCTATGCGCCAATCATCAAACAGGTATTAGACCGGATGCAAAACAACATTCACGGAATGGTACACTGTTCAGGCGGCGGACAAACAAAGGTTTTACATTTTATTGAAAATCAGCGTATCGTAAAAGATGACCTGTTTTCTGCGCCTCCGTTGTTTGAACTCATTCAAGCGCAAAGTGGCACCACCTGGAAAGAGATGTATCAGGTCTTCAATATGGGGCATCGTTTTGAGATTTATTTAGATGAACAGTATGCCGATAGTGTCATCGACATAAGCCGTTCTTTCGGAGTTGATGCCCGAAAAGTGGGATATGTCGAGGCTTCCGAGACAAAAGAACTCGTAATCAAAAGCGAACACGGACAGTTTTTCTATTATTGACGGATGCCGGAAAATACGATTTTAAACAAACTCAATGACTTAGAAGGTCGTTTTAAAGAGATATCGACATTGATAACCGACCCGTCGGTTTTTGCCGACCAAAAACGATATGTCCGGTTAGCAAAAGAATATAAAGACCTTGAACGTATACTCAATACACGTAGGATATATATTCAAACTTTAGAAATTATTGAAGAAGCGAAAGATATTCTATCAAACGAACAGGATGCGGAATTGCGCAGCATGGCAAGCGCCGAATTGGAAGAAAACAAACAACGCATCCTCGAATTAGAAGAAGAGATTAAGTTGTTGCTTGTACCTTCCGACCCCGAAGACAGTAAAAACGTTATCATGGAGATACGCGCCGGTACGGGCGGCGATGAGGCAGCTATTTTTGCCGGCGACCTATTCCGTATGTATGCCAAATACTGTGAGATAAAAGGTTGGCAGTTAAGCATTTCGAGTTGTAACGAGGGGTCGTACGGCGGATTTAAGGAAATCATCTTTACGGTAACCGGTGACAGTGTCTACGGTACGTTGAAATACGAATCGGGTGTACACCGTGTTCAACGTGTGCCACAGACCGAAACACAGGGGCGGGTACATACATCGGCTGCTACTGTAGCCGTCCTTCCCGAAGCAGATGAGTTGGACGTCCAAATAAATGAAGGAGAGATAAAATGGGATACGTTTCGCTCCAGCGGGCCCGGCGGTCAGAACGTCAATAAAGTTGAATCGGGCGTCCGGCTTCGTTATATGTGGAAAAATCCTTATACAGGCACGACGGAAGAAATCCTTATCGAATGTACGGAGACAAGGGACCAGCCGAAAAACAAAGAGCGTGCACTGAGCCGCCTGCGCTCGTTTATCTACGACAAGGAACGCCAAAAATACATCGATGAAATCGCCCACAAACGGAAGACAATGGTTTCGACAGGCGACCGATCGGCCAAGATACGCACCTATAACTTCTCGCAAGGACGTATCACCGACCACCGTATCAATTATACTATTTACAACCTTTCTGCTTTCTTGAACGGTGATATTCAGGCCTGTATCGACAACCTTATCTTCGCCGAGAACGCAGAAAGACTGAAAGAAAGCGAATTGTAGAGACAGATAATTATTGCCCCCTGTCCCTTAGGGACAAATTGTTGGTAGATACAATTTGAAATCCATTGCCCCTTGTCCCAATAGGGACAAAAGAAATTATAAAGAATAATTATATGACTAAGAAAGAGCTATTTGAGAATATTAAAAGGAAACAGTCGTTCCTATGTGTGGGATTGGATACGGACATAAAAAAGATACCACCGCATCTTTTAGAAGATGAAGACCCTGTTTTCGCCTTCAATCGGGCTGTCATTGATGCGACGGCTGATTATTGTGTGGCGTACAAACCTAACCTTGCGTTTTATGAGGGACATGGCATTAGTGGTTGGCAGTCTTTGATAAAAACGATAGAATATATCAAAACACACTATCCCGACCAGTTCATCATCGCCGATGGCAAGCGGGGCGACATCGGCAACACCTCGTCGCTATATGCCAAAGCGTTTTTTGGAACCATGGATGTAGATGCCATTACTGTAGCGCCCTATATGGGCCAGGACAGCGTCGCACCGTTCCTAAGCTATCAGGGAAAGTGGGTTATACTGTTGGCGCTCACCTCTAACAAGGGCGCATCCGACTTCCAACTGACCGAAGATATTCACGGAGAACGTTTATTTGAGAAGGTGTTACATGTTTCGCAGCAATGGGGCAACGATGAAAACATGATGTATGTTGTCGGAGCTACCCAAGGACAGATGTTTGAAGCTGTTCGACGCATCGTCCCAGACCATTTTCTGTTAGTGCCGGGTATCGGCGCACAGGGAGGCTCGTTAGAAGAGGTCTGTCGTTACGGGATGAACGACTATTGCGGTCTGCTTGTTAATTCATCAAGGGCAATCATCTACGTTGATACGACCGAACAATTTGCAAAGAAAGCAGGCGAAGCAGCAACTGACATAAAAAATGAAATGGCTGATATATTGACTTTTAAAGAAATCATCAAATAATAATTACTATTAAATTGTTTGGGATTAATTTTTTTTGCCTACCTTTGGCTGCCCAAATGCCTTTTAGGACAAGTTAGACATTATTTCAAATCGACACAAAAATGGAGTTTACAGCTCAACAAATTGCTGATTTTCTGGAAGGGAAGGTTAAAGGAGACCCTGCTGTTATAGTTACCGACTTTTCGAAAATCGAAGAAGGGAAGCCCGGTACGCTCACCTTTCTATCCAACTTGAAATACGAAAGGTACATTTACAGTACAAAAGCAAGTATCGTATTAGTAAGTAACGACTTCAAACCAACCGAACCCATTGAGGCGACGTTGATAACCGTTACCAACCCCTATTCCTCGTTAGCTAAGTTAATGGATTTAGTAGAACAGACAAAAGCAAAAAAAAGCGGTATAGCCTCAACAGCTTACCTGGCGCCAACAGCAACTATTGACGATGGTTGCTATATCGGCGCTTTTGCATATATAGGCGATTATGCAAAAATAGGCAAAGGATGCACGGTCTATCCGCAAGTATATATCGGCGACAATGTCAGCATCGGCAGTCAAACGACCCTTTATCCACATGTGGTTATTTACAAGGAATGTATTGTAGGCAATAACTGTATCCTTCATGCAGGCGCGGTGATAGGCGCCGACGGGTTCGGTTTTGCACCTGAAAACGGCGCCTATAAGAAAATTATACAAACAGGCAATGTGGTCATAGAAGATGATGTAGAGATAGGGGCTAACACGACCATCGACCGTGCAGTAATAGGCTCAACGGTTATCAGTCAGGGTGTTAAATTAGACAACTTGATTCAAATTGCGCATAATGTAGAAGTAGGTAAGCACACAGCCATGGCGGCACAAGTTGGCATCGCCGGTTCGACTAAAATAGGCGAACACTGTATGTTTGGCGGACAGTCAGGCGTAAGCGGACATTTAAAGATTGGCGATAACGTTCAATTAGCCGCCCAAACCGGAATCTTAAAAAACATGGAGGCAAACACCAAAATGATGGGTACGCCGTCACTCCCGTTGCGAAAATTTCTACGCTCACACATCCTCTTTGAAAAATTGCCCGAACTCTACAAAACACTCAACAGGTTAGAACAGGAAATAGAAAATTTGAAAAAGAACATACAGGAATATGGAGAAACAGAAAACGTTAGCGTCTGAGTTTTCATTGAACGGCAAAGGACTTCATACCGGCTTACAAATAAAGGTATCGTTCAAACCGGCGCCCGAGAATTACGGATATAAAATAAAACGCACCGACCTCGAAGGGCAACCCGTCATCGATGCAGTAGCCGAGAATGTGACGAATACGCAAAGAGGCACTGTCCTGTCGAAAGGCGACGTAAAAGTAAGTACGGTAGAGCATGCACTTGCAGCGTTATACGCCTGGGGTATTGATAACTGTCTCATTGAACTCGACGCTCCGGAGATACCTATTTTTGACGGCAGCGCACGTTACTTTTCCGAAAATATTGAAAAAACAGGCCTGATAGAGCAAAATGCTATTAAAGATTACTTTATAGTCCGACATAAAATAGAAGTGAAAGATGAAAGGAGCGGCTCATCTATAGTCATCCTTCCAGACGACAGACTCAGTATCAACGTGTTAATTGAATTTCATTCACCTGTATTATCCAACCAGTATGCCACGCTTAATAGTATGAGTGAATTTCCGGAACACATCGCTGCTTCACGCACGTTCGTATTTCTTCGCGAGATAGAAACATTACTGCAAAATAACCTGATCAAAGGAGGCGACTTGGATAATGCCATTGTCATCTACGACCAAAAAATGGAACAGTTTGAGATGAATCGCTTAGCCGACAAGCTGGGACTTCCGCATGTAAATGTCAAAGAGTTCGGTTTTATCAATGACAGACCCTTGGTTTTTCCTAACGAACCAGCGCGTCACAAACTGATTGATGTGTTAGGCGATATAGCGCTAATCGGAAAGCCCCTCAAGGGACATATCATTGCAACCCGTCCGGGACATCATATTAACAACCAGTTAGCCCGTTTAATCCGAAAAGAAGTTAAGTTAAAAGATGTACAAGCCCCGCTCTACGATGCAACCCAGCCACCCGTGATGGATATTAACCGTATCCGCGAACTGTTACCGCATCGTTTTCCGTTTTTATTAGTGGATAAGATTGTAGAGATTGGTAGCGACTACATTATCGGGATAAAAAATGTTACGGTCAATGAACCATTTTTTCAGGGACATTTTCCGCAAGAGCCAATCTTTCCGGGTGTTTTCTTAGTAGAAGCCATGGCGCAAACCAGCGGTCTGCTTGTCCTCAACACGGTAGATGAGCCGGAGCGTTACTCAACTTATTTTATGAAGATAGACGAAGTGAAATTCCGCCAGAAGGTTGTCCCCGGCGATACGCTCATTTTCCGTCTGCAACTGTTAGCCCCCATGCGTCGCGGTATATCGACCATGAAAGGTTATGTTTTCGTTGGAGAAAAAATTGTATGCGAAGCCGAATTTATGGCACAAATAATTAAAAACAAGTAACTTATGTACTCACCATTAGCTGTTATACACCCTGAAGCGCAACTCGGTGAAAATGTAACCATCGATCCGTTTGCCGTCATAGAAAAAGATGTGATTATAGGCGATAACTGCCATATTTTTCCACACGCCACTATCTTCAATGGCGCCCGGATTGGCTCATATTGTCAAATTTTTCCCGGCGCTGTCATTGCATGCATACCGCAGGATTTGAAGTTTGCAGGCGAAGATTCAACGGCCGAAATAGGTCATCACACAACTATTCGGGAATGTGTGACTATCAATCGTGGAACGATAGCCAAGGGAAAAACCGTCGTTGGCAATAACTGCCTGATAATGGCCTATTCGCATATCGCGCACGATTGTGTTATCAATGACCATATCATCATCGGCAATGCCACACAAATTGCGGGCGAGGTAAAAATAGATGATTATGCGATAGTTAGCGGAGGCTCCTTAGTTCATCAGTTTGTGCGTATTTCACAGCATGTTATGATTCAGGGCGGCTCGCGTGTTGGCAAAGACATCCCTCCGTATACGCTTATCGGGCGCGAACCGATTGCCTATTGCGGTATCAATATCGTCGGACTACGAAGGCGCGGATTTACCAACCAGCAGGTCTACCTGATACAGGACATCTACCGCACGCTGTATACCCGCGGACTTAACAACTCAAAGGCTATCAAAACCATCGAAAATGAGTACGAACCCGGCTTTGAACGCGACTTGATACTTAACTTTATCAAATCGTCTGAAAGAGGTATCGTCAGAGGCTCTATCGATGAATAAACCTTGATTTTCAGGATTTAAAGATTTTCTCAATTCTCAATTCTCAATTATTATTATATGGTTTATCGTTTTTTAATTCTGTCTGATGAAACAGACAAGTTCATACTGGAAATTCAAATCGGTTCACAGGCAACCTTTCTTGATTTCCACAAGGAGATTTTGAAAAAAACCGGATTCGATCCGAATCAGCTCTATTCGTTTTTCGTATGTGACGACGATTGGAGAAAGCAAACGGAAGTGACGCTTATCGAAATGGACACCTCTTCCGAAGAAGACAGTTTCATCATGGAAAGTACATCCCTTGAAGAACTTATTACCGAAGAACGCCAAAAACTGCTCTATGTCTTTGACCAGCTTAGCGAGCGCGTGTTTTTCATCGAACTGCGTGAAATCATTACAGGCAAAAACTTAGAAGAGCCGGTCTGTACAAGAACAGTTGGTAAGCCTCCGGTTCAGTTTTTAGATTACACAACGGAAACAATGGATATTGTCTCCGATTTGGGCGAAAACTTCTATGGTGAGGACGAGTATGATGACGACGAGTTAGATGATCTGTTAAACAATTCGTTTGATGAGGAATTTCCGGATGAGCGTTTTTTTTAGATGAAAATCCTCTTTGTTTTGCTCGGTCCTACGGGCGTCGGAAAAACAGCCTTAAGCCTTCGCTTAGCCCAACACTTAGGATGTCCTGTTATCTCAGTTGATTCGCGGCAGATTTACAAAGAAATGCCCGTCGGTACAGCCGCTCCGTCGGATGATATTCGTGCGTCAGTTCAGCATTATTTCATCGCAACTCACTCCGTAACAGATTATTACAGTGCAAGTCTTTATGAAGTAGAAGCATTGACTGTGATTAATAAGCTGCACGAAACACACGACTGTCTTTTACTCTGCGGAGGTTCGATGCTGTACATTGATGCAGTATGTAAAGGGATAAACGACATGCCGACCGTCACGCAGGATATACGTCAAGCGCTGTGGCAACAGTATATCAATGAGGGGCTTGCTTCTATTCTCGAAGAGCTCAAGACATCCGACCCTGACCACTACAAAGCAGTAGACCGGATGAATCACCGTCGCGTGATTCATGCCGTAGAGATTTGCCGCATGACAGGTAAACCCTACTCCTCGTTTCGTACTAATGAAGAAAAAATACGCCCGTTTAAAATCTGTAAGATAGGACTGACACTTAACCGCAAAGAACTATTTGAGCGTATCAATAAACGGGTGGACGAAATGATAGCTAACGGCTTGGTAGAAGAAGCCAAACGTCTTTATCCGATGCGCGAGGAGAACGCACTAAACACAGTCGGCTATAAAGAGTTGTTTAGTTGCTTTGACGGCATCTATTCTTTCGACGAAGCAGTAGAAAAAATAAAACGAAACACAAGAATTTATGCCCGTAAACAGATGACATGGTTCAGGAAAGACAAAAGTATTAATTGGTTCAACCCTGATAATGAGGATGCTATTATCAACTTCGTAGATTTTGTGAGATTTGAGAACAAATAATTTTTGCTTTTTAAGCCGGCAGTCTGTTTTTTTATGTATCTTTGTGGTTTTTCAGATAGGATATGATATTCAACTTTAACTTTCTTCGGATGACATTCAAGCTATATAATCAAATTGTTTTCACCCTCCTGCTATTCCTGTTGGTTTCTTATAACGGATTGGCGCAAAGCCTTGACAGAATCAGAACCCTGTACAGCGAAGGCAAGTATGAAGAGGCAAAGCCCGGTATGGAAAGACTTGTCAAACAAAATCCTACCAATGCCACTTATAGCCAATGGTATGGAGTATGTTGTTACGAAACAAAAGATTATGAAAATGCTGAGAAATACCTGATTATCGCAAACAAACGTAAAGTGATGGAATCCTACCGTTACCTCGCTATGCTTTATACAGAGCTTTATCGTTTTAGCGAAGCCATCACTTTATGGGAAGAATATATTTTGCTGCAAAAAAAGCAAAAAGCCGACCCGTCGGAATCCGAGAAAAGGTTAGAAATAGTGCGTAACCTGAACCGTATGCAGGAAAAGACAGAAGATGTACAGGTGATTGACAGCTTAGTTATCCCCAAAAACGCCTTCTTGGAAGCCTATCATCTAAGCGCAGAGAGCGGCTCTTTAGTGCTGTTTAATGATTTCTTCAAAACAGCCAATCAGGTATCATCGACCGTCTTTACGAACCAAAAGGGTAACGTCATTTATTTTGCCCGTCCCATCGGAAACGGCGTCTTTACGCTGTTTTCACAATCCAAACTGTTGGATGCCTGGGGCGATGAAAAAGCCTTACTCGCTAATCAGGGAAAAGATAACAACTTCCCTTTTGTATTGTCCGACGGCGTTACCATGTATTTTGCTTCCAAAGGGTATGAATCCATCGGCGGGTACGATATTTTTTTTACCCGCTATAGCACCAATACAAACACATTTCTGGCTCCTGAACAGTTAGGAATGCCGTTCAATTCGCCTGCCAACGACTATATGATGGTTATTGACGAATCGAAAGGCTTAGGCTGGTTTGTCAGCGATAGATACCAGCCTGAAGACCAGGTGTGCGTTTATCTTTTTATTCCGGATAATTCACGTAAACGCATCGAAAACCTGACCGACAGCGAAGCCTTGAGACGCAGGTCGGCTTTGGTCTCTATCCGGGACACATGGCGAGAAGATGCCGATTACACATCGCTTATCCAATTAGCACATACGAATCTATCGCCAAACGAAAAGAAAAAAGAACGTGAATTTGAGTTTTTTATAAACGATAAGGTCACCTATTTTACGCTTAACGAAATAAAAAGCCCGGAGGCAAAAAAATTGTTTGAAGGGGTTTTGTCAACAAAGATCAAAATTGAAAATCTTAAAATGCGACTGAACGAGATTCGTAATTCCTTTACAAACGCTCCGGCTTCGACGCGCGAGCAACTGAAACCTGCTATCTTACAGGCCGAAAACCAGCTTTTCGCACTATTAGCAGAAGCCTCCGAACAGGAAAAGAAAGCGCGTAATGCCGAAAATCGTTTAATAGGAAAGTAGTTATCAGTGGACAGAAAAAACTGAGAACTGCTTACATCCCCCTGCCCCCATTTCTTCCCTTCGGAAAGAGACAGATTGATCGATTTTAATAGGAACGTTCAAAGGGGGAAAATGAGAACTGAAAACTATATATATGGGACTGGAAATATTGATAATCGTATTCGTAATGCTTGCCGCAATAGGCCTTCTCCTTGCGGAAATTTTTCTATTACCCGGCATTACTATTGCAGGTATTGCAGGCACTTTGTTTGCTATTGGAGGCGTTGCATACGCCTACACCATCGGGATGTCGGTCGGGAACTTCACTTTGGGATCGTCGACAATTGTTTTCGGCGGGATATTTTTCTGGCTGTTACGCGCTAATTCGTTTCAAAGGGTTGCGCTAAAGACGAATATCGAATCGAAAGTCGAATCGCCGCGTAACATGGACTTGAAGGTAGGCGACGAAGGCATCACACTCTCGCGCCTCGCCCCTATCGGGAAAGCGCGCTTTGGCAACATCACCATCGAAGCGAAATCAACCAATGAGTTTATCGATGAAAACTCTCGGGTAGTCATTGTCAGCATCGAAGGATATAATGTATTGGTCATCAGTCGGTAACTGAAATTTTTTAACAACTTTAATTTATAAAAAAATGGAACCATTATTATTACTAACCATTGGTGTAGCATTCGTTTTGCTAATTATCTTTTTCTATTATGTGCCTTTCCTGTTGTGGATTTCGGCCAAAGTATCCGGCGTACACATTTCGCTTGTTCAGCTCTTCCTTATGCGGATACGCAAAGTGCCGCCTGGGGTAATCACCCGCGCCATGATTGAAGCGCATAAAGCGGGGCTTAAAATGCTCACACGCGACGAGTTAGAAGCTCATTACTTAGCCGGCGGACACGTCGAGCGGGTTGTTCATGCCCTTGTCTCAGCCTCAAAAGCTAACATTGACTTATCCTTTCAAATGGCGACAGCCATCGACTTAGCCGGTCGCGATGTTTTTCAGGCTGTCCAGATGTCGGTCAACCCGAAAGTGATTGACACCCCCCCTGTAACAGCCGTATCGAAAAATGGTATACAGTTGATAGCCAAAGCGCGTGTGACTGTTCGCGCCAATATCAAACAGTTAGTAGGAGGTGCCGGCGAAGAAACCGTCTTGGCACGTGTTGGCGAAGGTATCATCTCTTCTATCGGCGCCGCTGCCAATCATGAGATCGTATTGGAAAACCCCGATTCAATCTCTAAATTAGTACTACGCAAAGGATTAGACGCCGGCACTGCTTTTGAAATCCTGTCAATTGACATCGCCGACATCGAAATCGGTAAGAACATCGGCGCGGTATTGAAGATGGACCAGGCACAAGCCGACAAAAACATCGCCCAGGCCAAAGCCGAAGAGCGTCGCGCCATGGCCGTCGCTTTAGAGCAAGAGATGAAAGCCAAAGCTCAAGAAGCGCGCGCCAAAGTGATAGAAGCCGAAGCCGAAGTGCCCAAAGCCATGTCGGAAGCCTTCCGCAGCGGCAATTTAGGCATCATGGATTACTACCGAATGAAAAATATCGAAGCCGACACCTCTATGCGTGACGCCATCTCCAAACCCTCCAACATCCAAAACAAACCCCTCAAATAACTTGCTCGCACGGCGGGGTGTATTAATCAAATACTTATGCGACAAATAGAAAGCTCCGAACTGATTATCAACGCCGATGGAAGTATCTTCCACCTCCATTTAAAGCCCGGCCAACTGTCCGACAGAATCATCCTTTGCGGCGACCCAGAGCGCGTGACAATGATAGCTAACTATTTCGACACCAAAGAATGTGACGTCTCTAACCGTGAGTTCCATTCCATCACCGGCGTCTATCAAGGCAAACGCCTCTCCGTCGTTTCGCATGGTATCGGGTGTGATAACATTGACATCGTCATCAACGAGTTAGACGCCCTTGTCAATATCGACTTCAATTCGCGCACCGTCCGAAAGGATTTTCAACAGTTAACGCTGGTACGCATCGGTACATCGGGCGGTTTACAACCCTTCACACCCATCGGCTCGTATGTCGCCGCCGAAAAATCCATCGGTTTAGACGGCGTCCTGTATTTTTACAAAGACAACAAGAAAGTCAGAGATTCAGCGATGGAAGGCGAGTTGCTCCGTCAGTTAGACTGGGACATCGAGGGCATACGTCCGTATGTCGTAACGGCAGACCCATCTTTAACCCACCAAATAGCCCAGGACGACGTCATCCGAGGCATGACCATCGCTGCCAACGGATTTTATGGTCCGCAAGGTCGCGAACTGCGCCTCCCGTTAGCCAACGCAACATTAAATAAAAAAATTGAAGCCTTTCATTATCAAAATCACCAAATCACTAACTACGAAATGGAAAGCTCTGCCTTAGCCGGACTGGCCGAACTGATGGGACACCGCGCCGTAACCGTTTGTTGTATCATCGCCGGACGTTTCGACAAGAACATGAACACCGAATACCAATCCGCCCTACCCCGCCTCATTGAAAAAGTTTTAAACCGCATCTAATATCCCTAAAAAAACATAAAATTTTCTGACTTCACCTTTTTTGTTATAATTTTGCACCTTCAACGGAAATGATAATTATGCTAAAAAAAAGGTGCTTTATGTCAATCAAAAGAAAAATAATGCTCTGTTTGGTTGTTTGGATACTATGCCAACCCATCACATTCGCTCAAGAAACGATAAAACTAACCTTTGAGCAGGCAGAGAAACAGTTTTTAGAAAAAAACAGGTCATTGCTGGCAGAGCGATACAATATCGACATCGCCGATGCTGCCATCGTCCAAGCCAAACTGTTAGACAACCCGACCCTCACAGCGGGAGACCTCAACTTTTGGAAAGCGAATGCCGCCGAAGAACTCGGATTATCAAAGGCGGCTTTTGGCAACCGAATTGTTTATAGCGTCGAACTCGAACAAATGATTCGGACTGCCGGAAAAAGACGTAAACTTGTAGCGATGGAAAAAACGTCGAAAGAGATAGCCATAAAGGAGTTTGAATCATTCTTACTTGAATTGAAAACCGAATTGAGAACCAATTTGCACGAAATCATTTACCTGCAATCCTATTTAGATATCAACTATCTTTTGCAGGAATCGGTAAAAAAAATGGTACAGGCTTATAAAAATCAAACCGCGTCGGGAAACATAGCCAAAAGCGAAACAGTACGGCTTCAAGCCTCATTGATTGAATTGGAAACAGAAGCAAATGAACTGCTAACCGAACTGCATCAATTGGTTAAAACGCTCAAGGTTTTGCTCTTTATCCCACCCGAAACAGAACTTTCCCTTTTGCCATCTGAAACAGTAGCTAAAAATCCTGCCGATATGCAATTATTGGATTTAATAGAGATAGCAAAAAACGCCCGTCCAGAATTTCTACTGTCGGATTTGAATATTTCCTTTCACGCGAAACTCCTAACGTATGAGAAATCGCAGCAAACGCCTGACATCGGATTGATACTCAACTATGACAGATACGGCGGCGTATGGAAAAATTTTGCAGGCGTTGGGGTTCGGTTTGATATTCCGGTGTTCAACCGTAATCAGGGCAATATCAAAATGGCTAAACTGAAAGCAGAACAAAGCGCTTATCAGTCTGACTATCAAAAAAATGCTATCCTCAACGAAGTAGCTAAGACTTTTGAACATTATACGTTGAAGTATCATTATTATCAACAACTGATGGAAAACAATATATCGAACGACCTAGAAAGTATGTTTGAAGCCTATCAGCGTAATCTGCTGAATAAAAACATCGCCATGCTTGAGTATATAGATTTTATGTATGCGTATAAAACGACCAAGCAGGCTATTATCTTAGCAAAAAAGAACTTGGACGTCCATTTTGAAGCGTTACAATTGAGTATTAATCACAAATTATGATGTGATGAAAAAGTATTTTATCATATTAACAGGGGTATTTGCCCTTTTTGCATGTCAAAATAGCGGGAAAACAAATGTCGAAAACGACGCCATCCATAAAGCCTTTCTCGAACAGATTAAAACCGTTTCTGTGGTAATGAGCCATCAAGAAGAGGACTTACTCTTAACGGGAAAAGTAACCTGCGACCCCAATCGGGTGGTATCGTATACGCCTTTAATCAGCGGTGTAGTTGAGCGTTCCTTCTTTTCGTTAGGCGACCGTGTCAGCAAAGGGCAGACGATGCTCGCAATTCGTTCGCCGGAGTTGAGCGCACTGCAATCCGCATTGACTATCACGCGTCGCAATCTGCAAAGCGCCGAATCGTTGTTCAAAGACAACTTACTCTCTGAAAGAGAATTGATTGAGGCACGTTCAGACTACGACAAACTGCAAGCTGACCTGTCGCTCTATGGCGATGCCTTAGGCAATGGCGTCTTTGCTGTCAAATCGCCTGTATCGGGCTATGTAGTAAGTAGTAACACCTCATCGGGCAGTACCGTAACCGAAGGCGAAACGCCGCTTTTTACGGTTGCCGATTTAAGCCAGGTTTGGGTCGTTGCGAATGTATACGCCGGCGATTTGCAAGCGGTAAGAGAAGGTATAGCTGTTGAAATAACTGCCTTAGCGTACCCCGAAGAAGTCTTTCCGGGAAAAATTGACGCCCTTTCGCAAGTCTTTGACCCCGAAGAAAAGGTGCTTCATGCGCGCATCGTAATGCCAAATAAGGAGTTGAAGTTCAAACCCGAAATGGCGGTGATGGTCAAACTGAAGAATGAGAAAAATAATCGCCTGCCTTCAGTCCCTTCCGATGCCCTGATTTTTGATGACAACCGTTCTTTTGTCGTAGTAGAAACAAACATCGGCGAATATGCCATCAAAGAAGTAAAGAAGCATGAGCGCCACAGCCAAACGGTTTACATAACATCGGGCTTGACAGAAGGCGAAAAAGTAGTCATTAAAAATCAGTTATTAATCTATTCTGAGTTGAAAAAACTCCCCCTTTGAAGCTATGTCTGCCGACAGGCAGGACAGGCAGAGGGGATGTTTTTAGGATTAGTGGTTAATCTGTTAATTGCTTCCACTTAGTGAACTATCCTCAAAGAAATTATTCAATGTTGTCTTTTTACGAAGTGAAAAAAAGCGAACTTCGTTTCTCAATTCTCAATTAAATATGAATCGTTTAGTAAAAAATATCATCAGTTTCTCATTGAAGAACCATGTTTTGGTTCTGTTCCTGACCTTCATTCTATTGGTGGCAGGGATCATCAGTTATCAACAGATGCCGATAGAAGCCTATCCGGACGTTACTAATACGCGGGTACGTGTGATAACCCAATGGCAGGGCAGAAGCGCCGAAGAGGTCGAAAAATTTGTGACACTCCCTATTATGCGGGTGATGAATACGATACCCCGTAAGACAGACGTCCGCTCGACTTCATTATTTGGGCTGTCGGTCGTTACCGTCATTTTTGAGGACAAGGTGGACGACTTTTTTGCGCAACAGTATGCCTCCAACCGGATGCAGGACTTAGACTTACCAGAAGGCGCTGACGCGAGTATCGAACCGCCTTCCGGCGCTACAGGCGAGATTTACCGGTATGTGTTGCATAGTCCGCGACCGATACGCGAAATAGCCGCCATTGATAAATGGGTCGTACAGCACGAACTGATGTCGGTACCCGGCGTGGCAGATGTCATCAGTTTTGGCGGCGAAGAAAAGATATATGAAATACGGGTCAACCCCATGGAGTTGAATAATTACAACCTCTCGCCGTTAGAAGTATATGAAGCCATTTCAAAAAGCAATATCAATATAGGCGGCGACGTCATTAATAAAGGCGCGCAGGCGTATGTGGTGCGAGGCATCGGACTGTTAGAAAGCATCGAAGACATCGAGAATGTCTTGATAGAAGTAAAAGGCGCTACCCCTGTTCGCGTCCGACAGGTAGCCGATGTGGTGATAGCATCCATGCCACGCCTCGGACAGGTGGGATTAGACGACGATGATGACTTAGTACAGGGGATTGTCGTCATGCTTCGCGGACAGAATCCGGGCGAGGTTATCAAAAATCTAAAGAAAAAAATCGGCGAACTCAACGACCGTATCCTTCCCGAAGATGTGCGTATTGTGCCGTTCTTAGACCGTACAACCCTCGTAAACGCTACCGTACGAACCGTTTCCCACAACCTTATTACAGGCATTGTGCTGGTATCCTGTTTTGTGTTTTTGTTTCTGTTCAACTGGCGCACCACGCTGATTACGGTAACAGTCCTCCCCTTAGGTTTTCTTTTTGCTATCATCATGCTAAGAATACAGGGATTACCGGCAAACCTCATTTCGATGGGTGCGCTCGATTTCGGGTTGTTATTAGAAGGATCGCTAATCATCGTTGAATGTGTGTTTGTTGCGTTATGCGAAAAAACAAAAGAACTTGGCGACGAACGTTACAGTAAACGGCTCAAATCGGGTCTTATCAAACGAAGCGCAGGGAGTGTGGCGGTGTATCTTTTCTTTGCCCAACTATCGACCATCGTAGCGTTAATCCCCATCTTTTCGTTTCAACGCGTAGAAGGTAAAATGTTTTCGCCCTTAGCCTTTACGCTGGGTTACGCCTTGTTTGGTTCGTTATTGTTGAGTTTAACTTACGTTCCGGCGATGTTGAAAATACTTCTTACCCGTCCCGTTTACGAAAAATCCAATCCCATAGCTAATGCCTTGATCCGGTTCAGTTTTTGGTTTTACCAAATAGGCGCTCGCTACAAACGCACGACTATCGTTGGTTTTTGTTTGCTTTTGGTAACGTGCATCGTTGGTTTCATCAACCATGGCACTGAATTTATCCCAAAAATAAACGAAGGAGCGGTATATGTTCGCGCCACCCTCCCTAACAGCATCAACCTCGACGAAGCCGTACGCCTTACGAAGGAGATGAAAGCGAAAATCCGCACTTTCGATGAGATTAAGTTTGTGCTTACGCAGACCGGACGACCCAACGATGGCACTGACGCGACCGGTTTTTTCAATATTGAGTTTCATATCGAACTAAAACCCGAAAAGGACTGGAAGCGAAAAATCAAAAAAGACAGGCTAATTGAAGAACTGCAACAAACGCTCGACGTCTATCCGGGCATTGACTTCGGTTTCAGTCAGCCGATACAAGACAATGTCGAGGAATATGTGGCAGGCGTCAAAAGTTCGTTAGTCATTAAGATTTTCGGCAACGATCTGTTTCAGTTGGAAAACATGGCTGACGCGGTCGCCACCGTCATCAGCGAGGTGCGGGGTATCGAAGACGTCAATGTGTATCGCAGCGTAGGCTTGCCTGAACTGCAAATCCGCCTTGAAGAGAATCGCATGGCGCGTTATGCCGTATCGATGGCTGATGCTCAGGCTGTTGTAGAGATGGCTATCGGCGGAAAAGCGGTCACCAAATTTTACGAAAACGAACGCACGTATGACGTCCGCTTGCGTTTCCGCGAGGAATATCGCGACAATGAAGTAAAAATTGGCAATATCCTTATCCCTACAATGGATAACAAATACGTTCCGTTGAAAGAGATTGCCGATATTGTGTTCATCACCGGACCTGCTTTTATTTATCGTGATGGCAGTAGCCGTTACGTTGGCGTAGGCTTCAGTATTCGAGGTCGTGATTTGGGAAGCACTATTGCCGAAGCGCAAGAAAAGGTTTCAGGTTTCAGTCCCCCTTTGAACGTTCCTATTAAAATCGATCAATCTGTCTCTTTCCGAAGGGAAGAACGTTCCTTGATGTTAAAAAATATTCTGTCTCTTTACGAAGTGAAGAAAATGGGGGCAGGGGGAAGTAATCAGATATCAGATAACTCACAACTCTCAACCGAAAATTTCAGAATCGTTTGGGCAGGCGAATTTGAGAGCAAAGAGCGTGCCACCAAGCGTTTAGCCCTCGTTGTTCCTGCCACCTTACTCCTTATCCTGTTTATGCTCTACATGAATTTTGGCACGGTAAAAGACACGTTGATTGCCACCGTAGCATTCCCTATTGCATTTATTGGCGGCTTCGTATCGCTTTGGGTGACAGGCGTTTTATTCGGTATTTCTGCTGGCATAGGTTTTTGCATCCTGTTAGGCGTTGTAGCGACCAACGGTATCTTGTTAGTTGGCGTCATCAAAAAGAACCTGCACAAGTCGCGCGACCTTGACCACGCCATCTCAACCGCCGTAAAGAGCCGTGTCCGCTCCATCCTGATGATTTCGCTCATGGGTTCCATCGGATTACTGCCCGCCGCCCTTTCCACCGGCATGGGTTCGGAAGTACAAAAGCCCATCGCTATCATGATCGTAGGCGGAATGCTCATCTCCATGGTACTATCGTTCAGCGTCCTCCCGCAAGTCTTCTATTACGCCTACCGCAAAAAAAAGTAACAACGGCATCCCTGCCGTTGCAAAAAAAACCTTCAAAATATTAGTTTATGCAAAAAAAGTAGTATCTTATATATAAAAATTCCCCCTTTGAACGTTCCTATGAAAATCAATCAACGTTCCTTAGTGTTAATAATCAGACAATGTGTCTGTTTGTTTCACTTCGTAAAACGACACAATAATTAATACTCAATGGAATGTTCGCTTGCGGAACAAATGTGTCTGTTTGTTTCACTTCGTAAAACGACACAATAATTATTATTCAATGGATTCAGACGGATTCAATTACTCTGTAGTAATGTTATCCAAATCTTTTTTTGACTTCCTGAAACATGACGGCTATTTTTTGTTTGGGGTCGCCTTCGCCAAGCGTTTCTATGGGCAGGTAGCCTCGGTAAGTGGAATTATTGATGATTGTTTTTATCTGGTCTAAATCGGTTTTGGTAGCTTTTCCGTTGATATAGATTTCTTCTTTTATTTGCCAGGTGATGGCGTATTGGATGGTTTGCCGGATTTCAGTATAAGGGTCTGTGCGATAGGAGCCGATGTCGAGCATCAACCCTACCCAATCAGAATTGACAGCTTGCAGCAGTTCTTCGACCTGTGCGGCTGTTTTCAGGAAGTCATTGTGGTTTTGAATGGCCAGTACGATCCCGTGTTGTCGGCCATAATCGGCACATTCTTTGATACAACCGACAACCCATTGTAAGGTCTCCTCCCTGCTGTATCCGGTTGGAACATTATCGCCGGCAAAAATCCGCAGCGTCTGGCCGCCTAACTTTGAAGCTACCAGTATCCATTCCTTAACATGCTTCATGGCGGCTTCGCGGGCTGCTGGGTCAGCCTGTGCAAAGTTATTCCTTACACCGCTACCGCATATCTCTATTCCTAACCGGAAAGCCTTCCTTTTGATATGATAAATATATTCATCGGAAGGGACAGCCGGATAGCCCGGAAAATAGTAACCGGTCAGGTCGATGCCTTCAAAACCGGTCTGGGCGGCAAAATCCAGCATGTCGTCCATCGTCATCTCACCAGAGACCAATGGCCGGTTGAAGGAATAGGAGTTTAATGAAATCTTGACCCGTACCGGCAAGGTACGCGTCGCCTGATGTATCTCGGCTAACACCCGTTGACAGGGTAAAATGGTGAAGGCCGCTGCCGAAGCTGTTGCTGATTGAATAAATTTTCTTCGTTGCATAATTTAAAGATGGAAGATGGAAGTAAGCAAAAAAACTCTATACTCTATACAAACCCTTGCAATTGAAGGACTTTAAAGAATTGCTCCGAGAAAAACTCATTGTTTTTTCGGGTGTAGCGCACATCTGTAAAGACCTGCGCTAACGTTGCTTTACCATTCTCTTCGACAAAACGGCGATTGGCTTCTAAGGCTTCCTTGTCTTTATAAAGGGCGTTTATAGTAGATTTTGTATAGTCTGTATAGCGCTCGTGATGGACGATGGCATTGATGGGCAATCTTTCGTTTTGTTCGGGAAGTGGCTCAGCAGGATATCCTACGGTGATGGCCGTGATGGGCGCTACCAATCGCGGCAAGTATAGCGCTTCAATAATTGGGGCGGCGTTATAGGTCGTTGTTCCTAAATAACAGATACCCAGCCCGGCTTCTTCGGCGGCGACGCAAAAGGTCTGTGCAAACAGCATCGAATCGATAACTGCCGCCATAAACGTTTGGAAATTATCGAACCCCGCATCGGCATCACGAAAGGAAGCCCACTTAGCAAAACGGTTAGCGTCGGCGCAAAAGGTAAGTAAAACGGGCGCGTTGACAACCATCGACTGGTTGAAATGTGCGGGCGCCATCTTTTCTTTTTGCGCCTTGTCACGTGTTATCACTACACTGTACAACTGCATATTACCCGTATTAGAGGCTCTAGCTGCCACTTCTAACAGTTCGTATAGTAAGGTATCCGGCACATCCCTGTCCGAATAGTGGCGTATCGTCCGCCTTTCTCTCATTTTTTCTATCAGTTTCATTATCAATTTATTTTTTTAAATTATCATTTTTTTCTACCGAGCGGTGCATTCCAAACGGAATGCTTAATTGCCAAAAATATCGTCAAAAGCGATTAGGTGATTGTTGAAAATGTAAACTGGAATGTTTCCTCCCCATTCGTAAGTAGTACCCTCGTTGTATTTACCGTTTTCCTGTAAAATATAGACATTGATGGCCTTTTCCATTGGATGCACTACCCAGTATTCTTTCACACCGGAGGCTTCATACAGGTCAAATTTTTCAGTTAAATCTTTTTTGATTGTTGAAGGCGACAAGATTTCTACGACCATATCCGGTGCGCCACAACAACCCCGTTCATCTAATTTCGACAAATCGCATACAACGCAAATATCCGGCTGTACTACCGTATCTATTTTATCGTCAGCTATGTCACCCTGTCTGGGGAAACGGACATCAAAAGGAGCGGTAAACACTTCACATTTACCTTTATTCTTTCTAATAAAAGATTCAAAATTCCATAAAATCCTCCTGTTAATCCTTGCATGTCCCAGCTTGGGCGCCGGTGACATCACTTTGATAAAACCGTTTATCAATTCTCGAGATTGACCGTCCAACCACGTCAGATAGTCGGCATACGTGTAACGATTTTTTAAATCTAATGACAGTTCCATAATTAAAATAAATAGTTTATATTTTCCTTACCAAAACCCTGTCTATGCGAGCGCCGTCCATGTCGGTTATCTCGAATTGAAAATTCATCCATGTAAAGCTGTCGCCGGTATTAGGGACACGCTCTAAGATGTTTAATATCAATCCGCTCAACGTGTTATAGTCATTTTCCTCGTACAGGTATTCCATGTCGAAGTATTCTAAGAAACTGTAAAAGGAACATTGGCCATCGACCGATAAACTATCGTCTTTGCTTTTGATGATCTCCGGCTCTTCGCCTGCTTCTTTCACCTCACCCACAAGTACGTCGGCAATATCCTGAAGCGTAACGATACCTTGAACACTGCCAAACTCATCGGTCACTATCCCATATTTAGTCCGGGTTTGGCGAAATTGTTCGAGTGTCTTATAGACGCTCAGATTTTCATGGATAAAATGTGCCGGACGTATCAATTTTGTGAGCGAAAAATCCGGAGAATCGATATAAACGAACAACTCTTTCAGAAAGACAACGCCCTGTATGTTATCTAATTTCTCGGAGACCACCGGGTAAGTGTTAAAAAGATTTTCTTTCACCTTTTCACGGATAACAGCCACATCATCCGACAGGTCAATCGTTACTAATTCGCTGTAATGCGTCATGATACTGTCGATGGTGCGGTCGCCCAGATTAAATGCGCGAACCACTATATCGTGCTCCGCTTCCTGCACTTCACCATCTTTATACCCTTCATGTACAATCTCTTTGATTTCCTCTTCCGTTATTTTTCGATTATCATTTAACTGGTTGATACCTAAGAGCGCCACTACTGCTTTCGTGCTTTTCGACAAAAACCATACGAAAGGATAAATGGCTTTCGATAACATATCCATCGGTTTGGAAATGACCAAAGCCGTCTGCTCGGCGAAACTTATCCCGATTTGTTTTGGCGCTAATTCGCCTAACACCAAGGCAAAATAAGTGACAACAACGACGATGACAAACTTGGCTATCCCTAATGCGTAGGGTTGCAGAATAGCTATTTTCGACAACGCTTCGGCAAACTTTGCCGAGAACACTTCTCCGGAAAATAATCCGATAAAAATGCTTATTAGTGTGACGCCAATCTGTACTGTTGAAATAAAACGGTCAGGATATTTCGACAGGTTCAATGCCTGCTGAGCCGATTTCTTCCCTTTCTTCGCCAGCGCTTCCAACTTCGTCTTGCGGGAAGAGATGAGCGCTATCTCGGACATGGATAAAAGTCCGCTAATTAATATCAACCCTAAGATGAGTATAATTTCCATGTTTTATCAGTCATGAAATAATTGTTCGGGGCGTAACCTGACAAATCTATCGGCATCGTCTTTGCGAATACGGATACTGCCGTCGTTCCAATTGGAGGGCCATCCGCCAATGATATGTCCTAAAAAGACCGCTTTCAGTTCGTGAAGTCCTTTGGATAAGGCCACACTTTTATCGGTACGGGAGAAACGCTTCACTTCTCCTTTATTGTTTACCAACAACTTACCATCTATCCATACTTCCTCTAATTCGGATGAAAAATAATAGACCCCATCTTCGGGAATAGCGATATATCCTGTAGCAACCGCAGCATATTGTTGGACGCCACGCATGGATTCGCTCGAAGGCACAACCCTTGTCAGTTCGCGCAAATCGTTGATTTTTATACTTCTCCATTCTTTAATAGACGACAGAGGTGATGATTCCAGGAACATTCCGTTTGCGACCCGCATCATTAATCCGGGTTGGGTAGTAGCGACGGTTTTTGCCGGTTTTAAGGTTTGTTTCTCAACAACGATGGTGCGTGTCGGACTCATCTTTCCGGAAGGCAGAACGGAGCGTATTTTCAACGTACCGGATTCTTTAAACTCAACAGGTGTTGAATATACGGCTGATTGTGGTGTAGGCTCGGATTTGTCCGTCGTATAAACCATCTTTATGGGTCGTGTTGTAGTAAATTCTAACATCGTTTTATCGGTAAAAGCGACAAAATTGCATGAGCCTTTGGGCTGTTCGGGTTGTGGAATATGGTAATGGATACCGTGACCGTCTAAACGAATACAGGCATTGATCAACCTGCGTTCAAAATCCGCATAGTCTTTATTTTCCGTATCCGTCCAGGCTGTTTCGCCTAATGCCAGGATACGCGGATAAATGCGGTACTCTCGTAAATCATTCGTATACATATATTCCGACCAGCTATTACATTGCACCCCTTTCACAAAATGTCCCTTACCTGTCTTAGCCAATGTGTCGGGTACGGGATTATAGTCATAAATACGTTTAGGCAGCGTATAGCCGCCGATAGTAACCGGTTCTATCTTATAATCACCCTGATACTGGTCGATATACATGCCATTGGGATTAGGCGTCATGATGACATCATGCCCCATGTTAGCTGCTGCAATACCGCCTCTCTCACCCCGCCACGACATCACAGTAGCCGCCGGCGCCAATCCTCCTTCGAGAATCTCATCCCATCCGATGATTTTCTTCCCGTAAGAGGCTACCATTTTTTCTACTCGCTGGATGAAGTAACTCTGCAAGCGCTCTTCGGAAGTATGACCGTCTTGGGCTGTCAACCTTTCTTCGCGGATGCGTTTCTGACACAACGGACACGTTTTCCATTCGGTCTTGGGACATTCATCCCCCCCGATATGTATGTATTCGGAAGGGAAAAGCGCTGTCACTTCTCTGAAAACGTTATCCAAAAACTCAAACGTACTCTCTTTTCCGGCGCACAGCACAATGTCTTCGACGCCCCATATAATACGCGGCCTGTGTTGTTCGCCTTTGCACGACAACTCCGGATAGGCTGCAATAGCCGCCATCTCATGGCCGGGCACTTCTATTTCGGGAATAACTGTGATAAAACGCTCAGCAGCATAGCGTACTACTTCTTTTATTTGTTCCTGGGTATAAAAACCTCCATATTCATACCCTTCGCCTTCCCTTCGGACAGCCCCTATCGACGTTAGTTTGGGGTATTTTTTTATTTCTATACGCCATCCCTGGTCGTCGGTCAGGTGCCAATGCATCTTGTTTAGTTTGAACATGGCTATCACATCCAATGTTTTCTTCACTTCGTCTACTGTCATAAAATGTCGGCATGGGTCTAACATAAGACCTCTATATCCGAAACGCGGTTCGTCCTGGATTACCACACACGACGCTTGCCAAGTCAAGCCCTTACCTAATATAGGACTCTCAATCTCGGCCGGTAACAGTTGCATAAACGACTGCATTCCATAAAACAAGCCCTGAGGCGTTGTTGCTTTTACAACGACAACTGATGGCGTTACTTCCAATAGATATCCTTCCTTCGAGGTTTTTATTGTAGGGTCTATCTGCAATGAAATCCAGTTGTTGGCCGGACTGTTATCGCTAACAGATATTGGAAAACCGGTCGCCTTTTGAATCTTAGCAGCAAAATACGCTGCCACAGATTGAGCATCCGGTGTCCGGGCAACAAAACAAGTCTTCTCATTGAGGCGAAAAACCCCTTCGTTCACGACAAGTCGCTGAGGCTTAGGAATAATATTTACTCCCTGGTTATAATCGGGCGTCTTATCAATGCTGCAGGCAGCTAAGAAACCTATCAATATGGCTAATTTTAATCTATACATCATATTTTTATTGCTCTGTCCTCTGTGTCTCTGTATTTATTTACCAGTTAAACAGCGGATACGCCATCATCAAGTCGTTTACCCGCTTGCACACTTGCTGGATTGTTCTTTCCGAATCTATTTGCGATAAAACGGTATCTATCATATCAACCACATCGCCCATAAATGAGGTGATAACGCCACGTGTAGTAATAGCCGGCGAGCCGATGCGTATACCGGACGTCAGGAAAGGGGAGCGGCTGTCGAAAGGCACCATGTTCTTATTCACGGTGATGTCAGCTTTGACGAGCGCGTTCTCAGCCGCTTTGCCGGTAAGGTCTGGAAATTTGGTGCGTAAATCAACCAAAAAGCAATGGTTGTCAGTACCATCTGAAACAATCTTATATCCTCTATCTATAAAAGCGGCAGCCATGATTGTTGCGTTTCTGAGAACTTGTTCCTGGTATAAATGAAAACTCAACTGAAGCGCTTCGTCAAACGCCACTGCTTTGGCCGCAATGATATGCTGTAACGGGCCGCCCTGCGTACCCGGAAAAACTGCCGAATCAAGCAATTGCGACATCATTTTCAGTTCGCCTTTCGGTGTTGTCTTACCCCACGGGTTTTCAAAATCTTTTCCCATCAGGATGACGC
The DNA here is from genome assembly GCA_964442765.1 of uncultured Tannerella sp. Lineage (GTDB taxonomy): Bacteria > Bacteroidota > Bacteroidia > Bacteroidales > Tannerellaceae > Tannerella. The sequence continues at coordinate 24,406 of CAYUAK010000243.1, forward strand.
CGCCACGGGGTCCGCGTAGTGTCTTATGCGTCGTCGAAGTAACGATATGCGCAAACTGCAAGGGGTTTTTTAGCAGTCCGGCGGCAATGATACCGGCAGGATGCGCCATGTCAATCATCAGAAGCGCACCGCATTGGTCGGCTATCTCACGCATCCGGCGGTAGTCCCATTCGCGCGAATAGGCCGAGGCGCCTCCTACAATCAGCTTGGGTTTCACACGCATAGCCACCTCTTCCATCTGTTCGTAGTCAACCCGTTCCGTCGCTTCGTTCAGATTATACTCCGCAACGCGATACAAGATACCCGAACTGTTGACCGGCGAACCATGCGACAAGTGCCCGCCATGCGACAGGTTCAAACCCATAAAAGTGTCGCCAGGATTCATCACCGCAAGAAAAACCGCCGCGTTAGCCTGCGCACCCGAATGGGGCTGTACATTCGCCCATTCGGCATTAAAAAGCCTTTTGAGACGCTCAATAGCAATCGCTTCACTCTCATCAACGACCTCACAGCCACCGTAGTAACGCTTACCAGGATAACCTTCGGCATACTTGTTGGTCAGGCAACTACCCATCGCCTGCATCACTTGCTCACTCACAAAATTCTCCGAAGCTATCAACTCCAAACCCTTCATTTGACGCTGACGCTCCCGCTCGATAATATCAAAAATTGTCTTATCTCTGTTCATTTTTTTTAATATTTTTTACTTCATTCATCTATAATAATGCGCAAAAATACGCTTTAATTTTGGTAATGCAAAATCTCAATTATTTATTTTTTTTTATTTTTCCGAAAAAAAGCGTTACTTTTGCAAAAGATTTTTTTAAAAAAGTTTTTTCTATGCAAGCACGCAATTTATTTTCATCCGACGAGGCAATGGATATTAATGCCATTGAGAATAATATCAAACTTCTTCGTGAGGAATTGGAACATCATAATTATCAGTATTATGTATTGTCGGCCCCCGCCATTTCCGACAGGGAGTTTGACGAAAAAATGAAGGAGTTACAATCGCTCGAAGCGTTGTATCCTGCCTTTTTCGACCCGCTCTCCCCCACCCAACGGGTCGGTAGCGACCTGACAAAAGAATTTGAGCAGGTGGAGCATCAATACCCGATGTTATCGCTCGGCAACACCTATTCTGAAGGCGAGGTACGTGAATTTTACGAGCGGACAGCGCGGCAGTTAAACGAGCCTTTCGAGATTGTCGCCGAGCTGAAATACGATGGGTCGTCTATCTCGCTCATTTACGAGTATGGCGAACTAAAAAGAGCCATCACACGGGGCGACGGCGTGCGGGGCGACGATGTGACAGCCAACGTAAAAACCATACGCTCTATCCCGCTGCGACTTCACAACGCCGGTTATCCGGACAAATTTGAGATACGGGGCGAGATTTTACTTCCCTGGTTGGAGTTTGAACGCCTCAACCGGGAGCGCGAAGCACAGGAAGAGCCTTTATTCGCCAACCCTCGCAATGCCGCATCGGGAACGCTAAAACAACTGAATCCGTCCACCGTAGCCCAGCGGCGCTTAGATGCCTTTTTCTATTATTTGTTAGGCGAAAAGCTCCCTGCCGATACACATTTTGAAAATTTGGAAGCCGCCCGCGCCTTTGGTTTTAAGGTGACGGATGCGGTGAAGGTGTGTTATTCGCTTAACGACATCTTCGATTTTATCAATTATTGGGATGTTGAAAGAAAAAACCTGCCGGTGACGACCGATGGTGTCGTCTTGAAAGTCAATTCATTGCGTCAGCAACGCTTCCTTGGCTTTACGGCTAAAAGTCCGCGTTGGGCTATCTCGTATAAGTTTCAGGCCGAAAAAGCGGAGACACGTCTGCTATCGGTTGATTATCAAGTAGGACGCACAGGTGTCGTCACACCTGTTGCCAACCTGGAACCTGTCCAACTGGCAGGCACCGTTGTCAAACGCGCTTCGCTGCATAATGCTGACATCATCGCCGAGCTTGACCTGCATATCGATGACAGGGTATACGTCGAAAAAGGGGGTGAGATAATCCCTAAGATTGTTGGTGTCAACAAGGAAGCGCGCACCCTTTCGACCGGCGAAAAAGTGCGGTTCGTCGCTATCTGCCCCGAATGTGGGACACCCCTCAGACGGGAAACCGGCGAAGCGGCACACTTCTGTCCCAATGAGTGGGCATGTGCGCCACAGATAAAAGGCAAAATCGAACATTTTGTGACCCGTAAGGCTATGAACATCAACATCGGCCCCGAAACGGTCGAAGACCTTTTCAACGCAGGATATGCTCGTGATGTGGCCGACTTGTATACGGTGACATATACCGACCTGAAACGCTTAGAGCGATGGGCCGATAAAAGCGCCCGTAACTTCTTAGAAAGTGTGGAAGCCTCCAAAACAACGCCCTTTGAACGGGTACTGTTTGCGCTGGGTATCCGCTTTGTGGGTGAGACAGTTGCCAAACGATTGGCTAATGCCTTTGGCTCAATCGATGACCTCGAAATAGCTACCATAGAGCAACTGACAGCCGTCGAAGAAATAGGTGAAAGGATAGCGCAAAGTGTGGTCAGTTATTTTGGCGATACGCGCAACAAACTGTTAATAAACCGGTTGAAATCATTCGGACTGCAACTGCAATTAGACGAAGCGCGCCAAGCTGTCCGCACCGACAAACTGAAAGGGCAGACGGTGGTCATTAGCGGCACATTCGCCTTTCACTCACGCGATGAGTACAAAGCGATGATAGAACAAAACGGTGGGAAAAACAGCGGCTCTGTCTCCGGAAATACAGACTACTTGCTTGCCGGCGACAACATGGGACCGTCCAAATTGGACAAAGCGCTCAAGTTAGGCGTAAAAATCATCAACGAAACTGAATTTTTAAAACTATTGTTAGATAATGGTACTGACTAATTACTTCCTCCAAAAAGAAATCCTCAAGCTGAACCGAAAGGCTTCGGAAAGGCCGCACCAATATCGCTCGATGAACGATATTAAAAACATACTGTTCCTGTGCGATTCAAAAGACTGGGACATCATCCGCAGTTGCATCGAACAACTCCGGGCAATGAACAAGACCGTTCATACCGCTATCTTTGCCACCAGCAAACAAGATGTGCCTACCTGGTACTCCAATTACCTGCTATTGCGCGCCGACAGAGACGTCGATTTATTAGGCTTCCCCGATAAAACGATACAAAAACAGTTTTTTCACTTACCAGCCGACCTGCTGATAGATTTTACGGGCGTTCAAGCTATCCCTTTATATTACATGTGCCTCAAACACCCGTCTACCTTCAAAGCAGGCATTAAACATTCCGAAAATTTTGTCTTCGACTTTTCCATCCTCCCCCCCCGCGACGAATCCTATAACATCCGATACCTATTCGACCAGTTGATAACCTACCTGAAAACCATAACCTCCACAGTTAGTGGGTAGGGTTTTGGCTCTGTCCCAAATTTTTACTTTTTTTGCAAAATTAAAATAATAAAAGAAACTACTTGCCGATGAGAGCGAAGAAATATTAAAAGCCATAATGGATTTGCAACATGTAACATCGGCATTGTTGCCTCCGTTGGAGTAAATTTGCCGTTTACTTACGAATTTTCAACAGATAGAGAGCGATCCTGTTTTGTCTGTCAACGAAGGCAAAACGTTTTAAAAGGAGTATCGCAATATCTATGTGTTTGAAAAGTTTACGTTCCCGGACGAAAAAGTCTTTACCGTCGAAGTATCCGAAAAGCAGATATCCGGCAGAACCGTCATTTTACGTATTGATTATGCCGATGTGCTTAATGCGGACGCCTTTCATCGCAGTGTTTTATTCAGATAACCCGTAAGCGTCTCCAATTTACCATTGCCGATAACTTTTCACTGCAGTGCTGCATTAGCAGTCGGTCATCTCTGAAAAATCCGGTCACTTGTTATTTATTCTAATTGCGGCCATCGATGCGGAAGCATATCAATGAACTATCAAATCCCCGTTCCTCCTCTTTCCGTTCAGCAAGAGATAGTTGCCGAAATTGAAGGTTACGAGGCGCAAATTGCCGAATGTCAGAAAATAATGAACGAAGCCGCCGAAAAAAGAAAAGCGGTATTAGAAAAATATTTATTTTTATCATTTAACCTGTAACTCTATCTCTTACGTAATATGAATATGTAGTTTGCTGAGAAGCTTTCCTGCTTCGATACAATAGGCTCTGCCACCCACTCATTATTTATTTTTACTTTTTTTACATCTGCAATATATTTAACGCATAATTATCCGTTTATCAGCCGTTTGCGGAACGCTTTTACCGGCGGTGTCAGCGCTTTCAAATGTGTGGTGTATTTTGTGCGAAAAGCCCATAAGCGGCTATCGGTATCCATTGTTTGCGGATAAATATCGTTTAATACTCCGTATCTGCGCTGGTATTCTTCAATGATACTGTCCATTGCTGCAATGGCAATGTCCTTTTCTGAGAGTTCTTTTCTCCTTGTTGCAAGTACTTTTCTCTTTGCTGTAAGTTCTTTTCTCTTTTCTGCAAGATCTTTTCTCCTTGCTGTATTGGCTTTTCGCAATTCCGCACTGGCTTGTTTCAGTTTGTTTAGTTCGATTTGTGCTATGTTCATACTGCTTAAACTTTTACGAGTTTGATAATAAGCATGTTTACTTAAACGCTCATTAAAGCGAATAGCGTTTGAATGAATCGTAAATTTCTTTAATAAACGGGGCAATTTTCATATAAACAATGCTTTAATTAATTTTTGTCATTCAGTACTCCGTATCTGCGCTGGTATTCAGCAATGATACTATCCTTTGCGGCCAAGGCAATGTCCTTTTCTGCATTGGATTTGCCTAATGCTTTATTGGCTTTGCCTAATACTG
>CAYUAK010000244.1:0-10244 GCA_964442765.1 uncultured Tannerella sp.
CGGCGGCGGCGGCGGCGCTCTTTCCGAGATGAATATCGCCTTCAACGCATGGCTCACCTTTGGCATCTAAAACGCTCGCGCAGATTTTGACATCCCCCTGCATTCTTCAAAGGGGGAATCCGTGTGCCATTCGCTCGCGCGGATTTTTGCACTTCGTAAAAAGAAAATACGTTTCCAATCCATATTTATAACTCACTATTTTATGGCTGAAAACCTGTTTATACCTTCCAAAGTTAGTAAGGAAGATAAATACAAATCGCTTGTTCCCCAAATAGAAGCATTAACAGAAAAGGAGAAAGACTTAGTCGCCAATCTGGCAAACGTATCTGCCGCCTTGCGTCAGACTTTCGGCTTTTTCTGGGTCGGATTTTATTTGGTCAAAGAAGGCGAACTTGTCCTGGCGCCGTTTCAAGGCCCTATTGCCTGTACTCGGATTAAACGCGGAAAAGGCGTTTGTGGCTTGGCTTGGGAAACGGCAAAGACCATAATCGTCCCAGACGTCGAACAATTTCCGGGACATATTGCTTGTAACACAGATTCAAAATCAGAAATCGTCGTCCCGCTTATTTCTAACGGGGCTGTTTTTGGCGTTCTCGACATCGACAGCAACCGCCTCAACGATTTCGACGAAACAGACAAACGGTTTTTAGAACAGATTGGCCAACTCTTCAATCATACATAACCCCTATCATGTTCGCACCCGTGTGATATTTAAAAACGTATTTCAATGGCAAAACAAATTTTAGGATTAGATATAGGAGGCACAAAATGTGCAGTTATAATCGGCAGTTTAGAGGCCGACGGAACGATTCAACTGTTACGGAAATCTTCTTTCCCTACCGAGACAGCCAAGGGATTTGATGATACCTTAGGCCGTATTTTTTCTTTTACCGACGAATTGTTGGAAAAATGTGGGTTATCGGCTGACAGTCTTTCGGCTATCGGCATCAGTTGTGGCGGCCCTTTGGATAGCAAGCTGGGCATTGTCATGTCGCCTCCCAATCTTCCCGGATGGGATTACATACCGATTGTCGAGTTATTTGAAAAAAGGTACGGTGTCCGTGTTGCGCTTCAGAACGATGCGAATGCCTGCGCGCTGGCAGAGTGGAAATATGGCGCTGGACGCGGGTATGACAACGTCATATTTTTAACATTCGGCACCGGCATGGGTTCGGGTCTCATCCTGAACGGACAGCTTTATGCAGGGACAAACGACATGGCCGGCGAGGTAGGGCATATTCGCTTAGAGCGTTTTGGCCCTGTAGGGTATGGGAAAGCCGGCTCTTTTGAAGGTTTTTGCAGCGGAAGCGGGATAACACAGTTAGCGCAGACCAAGGCGCTCGAAAAGTTGCAAATGGGCGAAAAGGTCTCCTTCTGCACATGTTTTGAACAATTAAACAATATCACAGCCAAATCGGTGGCCGAGGCTGCATTGGCAGGCGATCCGCTGGCGTTAGAAGTGTACCGCATCTGCGGAAGCTATTTAGGAAGCGCCTTATCCGTCCTGATAGACATCCTGAACCCGGAAGTTATTGTGCTGGGAAGCATCTACGGCAGGGCGCAGGCGTTGCTCGAACCGGAGATGAGGAAAGTGATTCAGCAGGAATGTGTCAGCCATGCGCAAAGGGTCTGTCGAATAGTCCCAGCCGGGTTAGAGGAGAATATCGGGGATTATGCAGCCCTGTCAGTCGCAACAAATATATTATAACATCCACACATCCCCCTGCCTGTCGGCAGACAGAGCTTCAAAGGGGGAGTGACCCCATACCCCCTGCCTGTCGGCAGACACGGCTTCAAAGGGGGAATTAAAAAATATAAGTATGAAATGGTATTGTATTTACCTCTTTTTAGTGGCATTAATCTTCCCGATAGAAGGAAGTACGATTAGTTTGAACGGCCCATGGACACTTCATTACTGGCTGCAACCGGAGACACCCGTCACAACACCGGATGCCATGTCAGGTGTATCGTTTAGAACGATTCCTGCCGGCGTGCCAGGCAATGTAGAACTGGATCTGCTGGCTGCCGGATTGATTAGAGACCCGATGAAAGGCAGCAATGTTTGGGATATGCGTCCGTTTGAGGGTTATCAGTGGTGCTATGAACGCCGGTTTGTTACACCCGAATACAGGTTAGAGCAGAAATTATTCCTTTGGTTTGGGGGTATTGACTGCTTGGCAGATATCTGGTTGAACGGGAAGAAAGTGGGGAGTGCGGAAAACATGTTTATCGAACATACTTACGACGTGACCGGCTTGCTCGAAAAAAGCAAGGAAAATGTTCTGCAGGTGTTCATACGCTCGGCTGTCATCGAAGCGCAGAAATACCTGCTTAGTCCTTTGGTGGTAAAAAATACAGGAAGCGCCAATGTCGAATCGATTTTTATCCGCAAAGCGCCCCATTGCTACGGATGGGATATCATGCCGCGGTTGGTGAGCGCCGGATTGTGGCGCGGCGTTGAGCTTCGTGTGGTCGAGCCTGTCTTTTTTACCGATGTTCATTGGATGACCGCACGGGCCGACGCCGAAAGGCGAAGGGCGGAGGTGATTGTCGATTACCAGTTAGCTATTCCTTTCGACCGGCTCAGTAAATGCCAGGCTGTTCTGACCCTTAAAAGAAACGGGGAAGAAGTGTATCGAAGAGCTTGGCGGGTCATTACGTTTGCTGCTCGTCAGACGTTTACTGTCAATAATGCCGAGTTGTGGTGGCCTCGCGGTTATGGCGAGCCTGCCTTGTATGAAGGCGAACTGTCGATTATTGATGAGAATGGAATCATCCTCGCTACCGATAAGAAAAATATTGGATTACGGACGGTTGCTTTGGACTTTACCGAGCTGACAACGCCCGAAAAACAGGGGGAGTTCTGCTTCAAAGTCAATGGTGAGAAGATTTTTATCAAAGGTACGAACTGGGTACCTATGGATGCGTTGCATAGCCGTGATGCCACCCATATAACCGAAGCCATAAAAATGACTGTCGACTTGAACTGTAATATGTTACGCTGCTGGGGTGGCAATGTGTATGAAGACCATCCGTTCTTTGACCTTTGCGACCGGAACGGTATATTAGTTTGGCAAGATTTTTCGATGGCTTGCAATACGCCTCCGCAAACCGACGACTTTGCAGCAAAAATCGAAAATGAAGTCCGGTCGATTGTCGTTAAGCTGCGTAATCATCCAAGCCTAACACTGTGGGCGGGTAATAATGAAAACGACGAATCGCTGGGCTATCAACTGAGCGCTTTCAGTATCAACCCAAACCATGAACGAATCAGCCGGAAGGTGATACCAGGCATCCTTTTTGAACTTGACCCAACCCGTCCCTACCTGCCCAGCTCGCCCTATTATACACAGGCCTATTACGAAACAGGTCGGCAGGCGTCACTGTTACCCGAAAGGCATCTGTGGGGCCCGCGCGGATATTACAAAGCGCCTTTTTATACGGACGTACAAGCCCACTTTGTCAGCGAGATAGGTTACCATGGATGTCCGAACAGGGAAAGCCTTGAAAAGATGTTCGACAAAGAGTTCGTTTATCCATGGGAAAAAGGAACTTTCGAGTGGAACGAACAATGGCAAACGAAAGCTGTGCGCGTACACGAATTTTCAGGAAGCCACGACAAGCGGAATGACCTGATGGTAAACCAGATAAAAGAACTGTTCGGAGAAGTACCGACCGACCTCGACCGGTTTATCTTTGCCTCGCAGGTGGTACAGGCTGAGGCCAAAAAGTTCTTCATCGAGTTTTGGCGCTCCGCTAAATTCAGGCGTACAGGCATCCTGTGGTGGAACTTGCGCGACGGATGGCCTATTGTCTCGGATGCCATTACCGACTACTATTTTGGGAAGAAGTTAGCCTATCATTACATCAAACGGGTCCAATACGACGCCTGCGTGATGATATTAGATGCAACCAACGGCAACCATCCGGTCGTTGCCGTCAATGACACACGCTCTGAAAAACAGGGAACAGTAGTTGTAAGAGACCTGAATACCAAAGAGGTGATATTTACCAACCGGTTTGTGATCCCCATCAACGGGAAAACGGTCATCGGTAATATCCCCAAAAACGACCACCAATCGATGTGGTTGATAGAATACACAATAGGAAACGAGAAATTTTCCAACCACTACTTAGCCGGCAAAGCCCCGTTCAAACTAAAAGATTACGAGGCCTGGTACCACAGCCTGAAGTGAGATGAAGAATTTAATCCTCACATTTTTTCTCTTGATACCTTGGTGTGCTTTTGCAAAAAGAAGTTTTTTAAAAAAATTACTATAATTTCAAAAAAAACGAACATGAAGACTTTTGTGATTTATTTAGCCCTGTTACTCTTCGGAATAGAAGCATCCGGACAGTCAAGCCGCACCTTTGAGGCTATTCAGGACAGCTTGACAGTTCAATTGCTTTACTATCCGCAGGAGAAACTGCACCTGCATACCGACCGCACGATGTATGTGCCCGGCGAAAAGATATGGTTTAAGGCCTATCTTGTCGATGCTCACAGCCATCAGCCGATTACGCACAGCCTTTATATTTATGTTGAATTAATCGATTCTACTAAAACGATAAAAAAACGGGTGATGGTTCGTCGTACAGACGATATGACCTATTACGGACATCTTGAGATACCCGAAACAATTGATAGAGGCGTCTATACGATTCGCTCCTATACCCGATTTATGGAAAATCTGGGCGAGGATTATTTTTTTAAGAAGAATGTGAAAATTGGAGAAAACCGAGAAATTGAGGAAAATAGAAGAAAGAATTTTACTTATGGAAACAAGGGAAGCTTTGAGGGATATGTTGAAAGTTTCAACAGAGGAGCAAATATTAAGGACGACTACCATGTATCGCTTTTGCCCGAAGGCGGCAATCTACTCGTCGGCGTTTTGTGCAAGGTAGCCTTTAAGGCGCAGAACGTGAACGGCTATTCGGAATATATCACTGGCGAGATTGTAGATGAAAAAGGACAGTCTGTTTGTCCTGTAATAACGAAATATGCCGGTATGGGTTCGTTTCTGTTTGCTCCGGAGAAAAACAAAAAATATAGCCTGAAATGCAAGAACGCGAAAGGACGTGAGAAGCGTTTTGATTTACCTTCTGCTGTTTATACCTGTTCATTATCCGCACTATTCCGCAATAACAGCCACTTTTTGACGGTAGAGAAATCGCCGGACTGTCCTGATCAACTGCTTTACCTGCTTATTCAATCACGTGGTTTTCCGTTTTATTTTCATCTATGGGACAACTCCCAAAAATTCCTTTCTGTTCCGAGCAGCGAGCTCCCTTCGGGCATTATTCAGTTTATCCTGTTCGATAGCGACATGAATCCGATCAGCGAGCGCCTTGTTTTCAACAAAAGCGCTGACTATGCAGAAGCGATTTTAAAAACCGACCGGGAGACATATAGCAGAAGGGAGTTAGTGAAAGCCGAGCTTTCCCTCCAGGATGCAGCGGGCGCCATTTTGGAAGGCAACCTGTCGGTATCGATAACCGACAATAAAGATACCGAACCGGATTCGACGAACACTATCCTGTCAAGTCTGCTGCTTTCGTCAGAGTTGAAGGGATACATCGAAAATCCTGCATACTATCTAAAGGACAATCCCCAATCGGAATACGCCTTAGACTTGCTTATGCTAACACATGGATGGAGAAGGTACAACATACCGGCAGTTGTTAAAGGGAAATATGAACGCCCGAAAATAATCTTTGAACAGTCAAAAGGTATAACCGGCCAAGTAACCTCCAGGGTATTGAAACGACCGGTAAAAGGCAGTAAAGTTACTTTTGCCACCAATGATGGCTCGTATGGCATATTAGAAACAGATGCTGAGGGTCGTTTTAAAATGTATGGGCTTGATTATCCGGACAGTACACGCATCATTTTTCAGGCAAAAAACACCAATAAGAAAAATAATGTTAATTTGGATGTGGATAAAGAAATATACCCCAAACCGGTATATGCGCCGAACAGTCCAATATTGAGAATTGTGAAAAACGATCATATTGAAACAAATAACAGAGAAGATGATTTTTTACAAAAAGCCGCTCAGCGGGCCAGATACGACGAGGAGATGAGGCTTATTGAATTAGGCGAAGTCTCCGTAACCGCAAAAAAACCCGATCCGGTATTGGATTATTATTTGAATGCTAAACCGGATTATGCTGTATATAAGGAAGACATAGAAAAAACTGGCCAAAAAAATGTAGATCGTTTAATGATGCACATTCCGGGAGTCGTTGGTTCTTATGTAAGTGGTGTATACAAGTTTAGATTAGTAGGGTCTAAATATCCCCCTTCTGTAATCATTGACGGTGTACATCAAAATCAGTTTGAGTGGTTCAGTCCTTTTAATAACATCAAATCGGTGGACGATATCAAAGAGATTTATGTGATAGGATACCGCAAAACAAACCGGTTCGGAATAGGACCGGAAACGAAATTAGGCAAGGAGTTATTAGAGGAATTCATGTACGATTTCAACATATCTGGTCCAAGCGCCATTGGAGGTTTAGATTTATGGGGTGATATGGGGGCCATTATCATTAATACATTTGAAGGCAATGCCGGAACTTTTTTACGACGCAGACATTTTAATAATGTATCTGTAAATCCCTTAGGTTACCAAAGACCAGTCGAGTTTTATGCGCCTAAATACGAAACACCGGAAGCCAAAAACACCGGTATCCCTGATTATCGGACGACCATTTTTTGGAAGCCGGATATTACAGTCCCTGATGCTGGCAAAGCGTATTTTGACTTTTATACCTCTGACTTCCCGACTACCTATTCGGTCGTCATTGAAGGCCTGTCCACTAACGGCAAAATTGTTCATCAAGTAGCGAAAATTGAAGTGAAATGAAAACTACTTTATATTTTATAAAATTTTCAGGCACAGAGCGGCTGCGCCCAGCAAGGCGGCGTCGTAGGCTAAGGAGGTTTTGGCGATGTTTATGCCGGCGTTCTGCTTGACGGTTTGTTTGAGGAATTCTGCACGGATAGAGGGTAGCAGTAATTCCAGCGAATCGGAGACGCCGCCGCCGATGTAAATCATTTGCGGGTTAAGCAGGTTGGCGGCATACGACAGTGCGCGCCCGATGTATGTGCCGGCTGTCTCTAATACGCCAAGGGCTAATGTGTTGCCTTCTTGGGCCAAGATAGCACAGGTTTTGGCGTCGGTTGGAAGGTTTCTTATTGCGAGAAGTGCAGACAGAGCTTTGTCTTGCTGCGCTTTTTCGGTGAACATACGCGTGATGGCTGTTCCCGATCCGTGCGCTTCGGCGCATCCTATATGGCCGCAACTGCATCGGGCCGGTCGTTCATATTCGACCTTCACATGACCAATCTCGCCTGCGCAGGAGTTGAACCCATGCACTAATTGCCGGTCGATGATGATAGCGCCGCCGATGCCGGTACTGACCGTTACCCACAGGAAGTTGTCGACGGCTTTGCCAAAAACTAACTCGCCGACCGCACAGGCGTTGACGTCGTTTTCGACAAATATTCTGTCCGTTCCGAACAGCCGGCTGAAATGTCCTTTGACATCAATGTCGTACCAACCGGCAAAGGGTGCTTGCAGAAGGACGCCCGTGGGGGCATCGACCATGCCGGGCATATTGATACCGATACCTTCGATAGCGCTGATGTCTAAGTGCAGGTCGGATAAGCAGGCGAGAAACCGGGCATAACAATCTGCGAAATGTGTAAAGCAGTCAGATGTAAGCGTAGGAAAATAGCGCTTTGCCACAATATCGCCTTTTTCGGTCACGATGCCAGCCATCGTTTTAGTGCCGCCAATGTCAATAGCTCCGATGTAACTCATCTTTTATAGCGCTTATTATTGCGTGTACATATATTAAATGTAAATCTTCGATTTGCTCCATCGAATCGGTGGGGGCTAAGAGTAACAGGTCGCACAGCTCTTTCATCTTACCGCCGTCGCGTCCTGAAAAACCGATGGTGAAAATGCCTGTTGCATGCGCCGTTTTCAAGGCTTCGATGATATTGGGAGAGTTGCCGCTCCCGCTGAAAACGACCAACACATCGCCCTGCTTAGCGAAGGTTTTCAGTTGGGTAGAAAAAATGACATCGTAACTGTAATCGTTGGCTAAGCAGGTCACTAAGGCAACCGGGTCGGACAGGCAAAACGCCCGGAACCCTTCCCGCTCGTTGATGCGGCATCCTTTTACCAGGTCGTTACAGAAATGGGAAGCGGTGGCTGACGAGCCTCCATTACCGGCAGTATAAATGGTAAAACCGCCGGTTTTGACCGCTACCAACCGTTGCACAATGGTAGCCAGCAGGTCGAAATCGCTTTTAAGAACTCGCTGTGCTACCTCAACCGCGTATGATTGCAAAAGATAACTTACTGTCATGCCGTTCTTTTTTTACGTTGCTGGATAAACATGATAGCAAAGGCAATGGATAGAAATGCGGGAATAAGTATCAGATACTGTAAAGTGGCGGCGCCGGCTGCCAGATGGTCGGCGCTCTGCTGTAGTTGACGGTCAAAGATACTTCCGATAACGGGTTGGATGATAGCGCCTCCCAATGTCCCCATACCGCCGATGATAGCTAATCCGAGCGCACCACTAAGCGGACGACGGTCGGCTGTCAGCCCTAACATGGTAGGCCATATATAGGCTATCCCGAAAGCAAAGACCGTAGCGGCCACAAAGATAAGCCAGCCATTGGAGATGCTTATCAGAAAAATACCGCATCCCGCTAACAGGACTGACATCAACAATAGCCCGACCGGCGAAAACTTATGTACCACAGGGGCGGCGAAAAAACGCGCTAAAGCCATGGTCAATGAAATCCATACAAGGATAAGAACCGAGCCGAAAGCGCTTTTGCCGAACAGGTCGGTTACCGCATTTTCAAAAAGAGACGGTATCCACTGGTTAGCGCCCATTTCGAGCGATGCCGTGAAAACCATGAGTAAGGCGATGAAAAGAAAGAGCGGCGAAATGATGGCTCTCACCATATCTTTATAACTGCCTCCCAGTATGACACGCTCGGTAGCGGGAAATTTTTGCCTTAAAAACATCCAACCGTAAAGCAGTGTGGGGATTAAAAGCAAGGCTATCTGAACACGCCAGCCTACATCAAAACGGTTGCAAAAAAACACCAACAACCCACCGACAGCTATACCCACAGCGTTCCATGAATGGAAAAGGTTGAGGCGCGCTGTTTTGTCGTTGGGATACAGGTTGGTTACTAACGGATTACAAGCGGCATTGACACATCCGTTAGCGATGCCGATAAACAGGGTTGCATTAAACAGGCTCCAAAAACCGGCAGCAAAGACTGTCAGGATGATGCCTGCCAACTGAGCGAAAAAAAGCACGATGATTACTTTGGCTGTTCCCCAAGTCTCGACTAACAGTCCGAATAACAATACGGATGCCGCAGCGCCCCATAGGTAAGCGCTTGCAATCCATCCTACATCGACCGCTGTGAGACTGAACTCATTCATCCAGGGCATCAGGTGGGCGCTACGCGCGCCAAAAGCGACTGCTGTAACAAACAGGGACAGCGCGCTTGCGATAAATAGTCTGTTTTTATTTTCCATTTTATTTAAATTTATTATTAAGTCACACGGGTTCGTAGACTATACTCGGTGAAACTCTGTGTCCTCTGTGTCCCTGTATTGACAGATAAATAGTTCCTCATTCTTCATTATTCGGGGAATTTCCAGGGGGCGCGGTACGTTGGCTTGATAAAACGGTTGGCTTCGGGCGCGCCTTTGAACGTTTTGGCTGCATCGTCGTAAACAAGTGCGGTATTCAAACGGGCGGCTATATTGCCTATGTGTGCGTATTTAGCGCACAGGCTTCCGTTTTCTATCGTACAGGCTGTTTGGAAATTTCTCGTTTTGACACAGTCGATAAAATTCTTCGTATGCAGCTTATGGTCTTGGTAGTCGGCGTTTACTTTCTTTTCGGGCGTTTTGGGTTCTCTGTTTCTGCCTGCTTCAGGATAGACTATCCAGTTATCGCGGTCGGCTACAAGCGTGCCGTTTGTTCCTTTGAACAATACGCCGTAGGAACGGTTGTAAGGCCCTGTCTCTGTTCCTGCGTTGTGTTCCCAGCTCATGATGCAGTTGTCGAACAGAAAGCTGACGGTCTGCGAGTCTAAGGTCTCGTGCATGCCTTCGGGGTAGAAGAACTTACCGCCGGTTGCTACTGTTTTGTTGGGTATCCCGGTGACGTTCAAGCCCCAAAGACCCATATCT
>CAYUAK010000245.1:0-15381 GCA_964442765.1 uncultured Tannerella sp.
TTCAGCGGACTGACAAGCGTGAACAACAACCCTGAATTACAACTGTTAGCGCGTAAATTATCGCCGGCTATGAGCAAACACCGCGACGACATCAGCCTGAACCCCGAACTGTTTAAACGGGTCAAAGCGGTGTATAACCAAAAGGACAAACTTTCCCTGAACGTCGAACAACTAAAGTTGCTCGAAAACACCTATCGCAGGTTTGTACGCGGAGGCGCTGACCTGCCGGAAGATAAACAGGAGCAACTGCGTAAGATAAACAGCGAGCTGGCAGACTTACAGTTAGCCTTTAGCCAGAACCTGCTATCCGAAACAGCAAACTTCAGGTTAGCCGAAAGCGACAAGACAAAACTCACCGGTTTATCAGAGGCCATGCTGGCGGATGCAAAGGCAAGGGCGCAAAAAGCCAATGATGCTAACGCCTACCATTTTGGTTTGGATAACCCAAGTATCATGCCCTTTTTAGAGAACGCCGACAACCGCGAGATGCGGACACAACTGTTGAACGCTTATCTCAGCCGCGGTAATAATAACAACGCGCAAGACAACAAGGAAGTGGTCAAGAAAATCGTGACCCTCCGCTTGGAACGCGCCAAACTGATGGGCTATGAGAATTATGCGCAGTTAGCGATTGAAGACCGTATGTCGAAAGACCCCGAAACTGTGATGACTTTCCTCAACAAACTGTGGACGCCCTCCTTAGATATGGCTAAGAACGAGTTGAAAGACATCGAAGTCATGATGAAACGTCAAAAAGTGGCATTGCCCTCAACACCTGCCGATTGGCGTTACTTCTTCAACAAATCCAAACAACAGAAATACAGTATTAACCAGGAAGAAATCCGCCAGTATTTCCAATTGGAAAAAGTGCGTGAAGGGATCTTTTATGTATGCAACCGTCTGTGGGGCATCACGTTCACAGAGCTGAAAAACATGCCTGTCCCGCACCCCGAAGCCACTGCATGGGAATGTAAGGACACAGACGGCTCGACCTTGGGCGTCATTTATATGGATATGCACCCCCGTCCGGGCATGAAAAACGGCGGTGCCTGGTGCGGCCACTACCGCTCACAAGAGATGAAAGATGGAAAGCGCAGCTACCCTATCATCACGATTGTCTGTAACTTCACCCGTCCGTCAGGCGACAAACCGGCATTGCTGACCTCTGACGAGGCCAACACCTTTTTTCATGAGTTCGGACACGCCTTAGACGGGTTGTTCCGGGCTACTAACTATTTCGGAACAAGCAGCACACAGCGGGATTTTGTCGAGTTTGCGTCCCAAATCATGGAGCATTGGGCCTTTGAACCCGAAGTATTGAAAGTCTATGCCAAACATTATAAGACAGGCGCTACCATTCCGGCATCATTGGTGAAGAAAATAGCTCAAAACGAAATGTACGGACAGGGGTTTGCTACGACCGAATTTCTGGCAGCTTCGTTATTAGATATGGAATATCACCTGCTCAAAGAGATACCTCGCGACTTCGACGTGCTCAAATTTGAGCATGCAGTATTGCAAAAATACGGATTGATATCTCAGATTCCACCCCGCTACCGCAGCACCTATTTCGCACACACCTTCTCAGGGGGCTATACCGCCGGCTATTACATGTATATCTGGGCTGAACAATTAGACAGCGACGCCTTCGAAGCCTTCTTAGAAAAGAAAAACATCTTCGACTTGGACTTAGCCCGAAAGATACGCTTCGAGATTTATGCCCGCGGCGGCATCGAAGACGCCATGATACTGTACAAAAACTTCCGCGGCAAAGAACCCGACGTAAACGCCTTGCTCCGCAACCGCGGCTTAGGGAAGTAGAGTCCCTAATTCCCCCTTTGAAGTTGTGTCTGCCGACAGGCAAAGGGGGCAGGTTACAACACTTTGTGCGCTTTGTGAAATCTCTTTGTGTACTTTGTGGAATAACTTTTTGTTTTACCGGTGTGGACTCAAATTTTAATCTTTTTACCACTAGTACACCGCTTTATACCAGGCTGAGTTTCGATAGGCTGCATTGAGCGCTGGGTAAACGCTCTGTTCGATATAGGTAGACATACCACTGTGGCGTTCAATAAAATAACCGTCATATTCGGCATAATAAGGAGCGCCATTCTGGGTGTTTCTTAACAGAAAGCGTTTGGTGTTTCCTTTCCAGACGACCGTTCTGTCTAACTGGGATAGGAACTGGGAATAGGGTGAGCCTGAAATAAGATTTTCTATGACATGACCGAGGTCGAAATATCTGTTTCTTCGTGGCCCGCTGACTATTAATTTATCAGGACGGTCAAAACGCTGAATGGTATCAACGTTAAGCGTTGTTTCATCCATCTGTGCGCCTTTAAGCGCCGCCTTTACCGTCGAGGCTAAGTTGTCCATTTCACTCATCCGTATTACACTCATCGAAGCAGAACAATAGACATCATCCTCCGGATAGGTCATCTTTATATAATCCATATAAGACTGGGCAAAACCGGCAGTTACCGAATAGGCGTCACTGCAAGGCTTATCGAACAAGCGCATGATTTCGTTTTTAAAGATAGGCAGAAATCCGGGCGAAACAATCTCGGTTGAGGCAGCGACAACATACGCCGCTTTATTCCGCAACTCATAGAGGGAGATGACATCCGACATAAAACAGGCGTCAAAGATAATGAAATCAAACAGTTTGTCGGGTATAGCTGCGGCAAAATCTATATAGCTCATTTCTTCCCCATTATCAATCACTAAGGAGCGTATTTCGTTATCGGACCGTCCTGCCTTTTCCGGCCCACGGGGACGTGACATCATCCCTTCGGGGAGCCATCCGCTGGCATGTGAAAAAAACAGCATCCCGTAGCAGCCGGCAGGGTAATCCTGCACGACCGTCTGAATGACACGGCTCAGCACAGCCGGGTCAGCCGAGCTTTCTTCCTGGTAAACCTGTATCGTATCTATTCCGTATAAACCGTTCATATCCTTTTTGTTGTTTAGACGCATCAGGCAAGGCAAGCGACCGGTCTGGTCGGCATAAATCAACATCTCACCCCTGCCTGGAATCCATCCGGCACGCATGGCATCTATTTGTTGTTTTGGCTCATCGCCCTGGAATCCGTTATCTAAACCATTCGTATCAGTACCGATAAAAAATAATATCGTTCGCTTAGGCGGCGCTTCCACTTCAACGCTGATACAGGAAAACATCAGCAGGCCTATACATAACCCAATTGTATATAAATGTCTATTTTTCATCTTTCGTAACATGTTCCATTTTACTCATCCAACGATAGCGTCAGCCCTTCCCAATAAAAAAAGCATTGCTACCCAACTGCAAAAGTACAAATTATTTTCGAAATGTTTGCTTGAATTTTGTATTTCTCTCTTTTTTCACTATTTTTGCATAATCTTTAAACATAAAACAGATGAAATGTCCATGATACAAAACACCAAATAAAATGATTATCATGGGCATTCCATCTGACCTTAGTGTTAAAAATTAAAAATATAATCAGATGAAAATCATCATTATCTATTCCTCGAAGTACGGCACAACTGAAAATATTGCCGGTATGATTGCCTCTAAACTAAGTGATTCGCACGAGGTCGAACTGACTAATTTGAAGGATAATCCAAGACCTGACTTTTCCGGTTATGAGTTTGTGATACTCGGCACGCCTGTTTATGCTAATCAGCCCAACAAAAAAATGAAGGCATTTTGCTTAACAAACGAACCGGTTTTACTCCAAAAAAAACTCAGCTTTTTTGTATGCGGCATGGAACCCGACCCGGCGAAACGCATCAAAGAGTTGGAAGACGCTTATCCGGAGGCTTTACGCTCCCAAGCAATAGCAACCGGTTTTCTTGGCGGCGCTTTTCTATTTGAAAAGATGAACTTCGCCGAGCGCTTTATCATTAAAAAAATAGCCAAAACCGATAAAACCGTCCAAAGCATCCTACCAAACGCCATCGACGATTTTGTTAATAAAATAAAATCCGTTTAAACCCATTCAATCCGTGTCATCCGTATACTAAAAAATAAAACTTATGAAACTAAAAACTATTATACTACTTAGCCTTTGCTCCACATTGAGTTGGGGGCAAACATACCTGCTGTCTGAAACCATGACAGCCGTTTTAGACAAGAACGTACTCACCGTCAACACAACGAAAGACGCTGAGGCAATGCCGGATTATGACTGGACTTCTCTACCCCCATGGTTTGAAGATAGAGGTGGAATTCATTCAGCTGTGATAGAAGATAAAGTAACAAGTGTTGGAACCTGGGCTTTCATGCATTGTGCCGGTCTTACATCTATCTCATTAGCTAATTCGGTTAAAGAAATTGGGAATTGGGGTTTTTACAATTGCTATACCCTTCCATCGGTTGTCTTATCAGAAGGGCTAACAACCATAGGAATTGCTGCATTCTTGTTGTGTGGCAGCCTAAAAGAAATTGAAATTCCGGCATCCGTATCGTTTATTGGAGGAAGTGCTCTATCTGAATGTATTAAACTTGAAGCCATTCATGTACATCCTGATAATGTCGTCTTTTCGTCGGATAAGGGCATATTATATGATAAAGACAAAACAGAATTACTTCTTTACCCCATAATGAAAAGCAGCAACACTTTCGAGATACCGGGTACAGTTAAAAAAATTGCATCCAGCGCGTTTCTCAAATCAAATCTTACATCTATTTCTATTCCCAATTCTGTAACAGAAATCGGAGAAAGCGCTTTTGGGTCATGCACCAAACTGACTTCTATTACGATACCCATTTCGGTGACAGTTATTTATGACCATGCTTTTCAAGAATGTACCTCATTAGAGGAGGTAACAGTTGAATGGGATACGCCTTTAGAACTTCTATATGAGACCTTTTTGGGGGTTGATTTATCTGCTGTTACATTAAAAGTTCCCAAAGGAAGGACTTCGTTTTATAAGGCAGCCGATGGTTGGAAAGACTTTGGAAAAGTTGTTGAGTATACGTTCTCCGGTAATGCTCCTGTTGTTACCCCTACCCTAAACGGAAATGCTTCGAATGGCATCTTGCATCTCGGCGGTCTCAGTCCCGGCAAGCCATTGTCAATTTATAATCAAAACGGCCAACTTCTTTTTAATGGTACGGCCACCGCAGACGAGATGCGTATCCCGTTAGCTTGGCGTGGTGTCTTGGTGGTCGTTTCTGGGGGACAACAGTTAAAAGTGATGAATTAAATCAACGGCAGGAAGCCGATGTTACTTATAAAAACTGTGTGCAAAAAAAAGTAGGGTAAAAAGCAACTTATTCGGTATAGGTACAGTCATGCTAACAAAGGAAGAGTTTAAAGTAGTTTTTGACGAGCATTACGATGCCATCCGCCGTTTCGTATTTTATCGTTGCGGCGATATAGAGGCCGCTTCCGATTTAGCCCAGGACGTCTTTTTAAAGATTTGGGAGAAACGGAATGTACTGTCTATCAGCTATATCAAACCTCTGCTCTATAAAATGGCCTCCGACAGCTTTATCAGTTACTATCGGAAAGAACAACTCCGAATAAACTTTGAACAAAGCCTTGTTGACGAGAAAGAAGAAAGTGAGCTATCCCCCGAAGAGGAGTTTGCGTTCACCGAGCTATCAGCGACTTACGCCAAAGCATTAGAAAAAATGCCTGTGAAGCAACGTACCGTATTCCTAATGAGCCGCGAAGAAGGGATGAAGTACGCCGAGATAGCTGAATATCTGAATGTAAGCGTAAAAGCTGTAGAGAAACAGATGACCGCCGCTCTCCGCTTCCTGAAAGCAAGAATAAATAGTGGTTAACGGTTAGTGGTTAATGGTAAATTTCTGAAATTGTAAAGTAGAAGACAGAAAACCTGAATTGAAAATCGGCCATAGCCAAACCTGAATTGAAAATCGGCCATAGCCAAACCCGAAACCTATATTAAAATGGAAATAGAACATATCAAATTAAGACCCGTTTGGTCGAAAAGCAAAGAACAAATCTGGGCGGAAGTCTTCGAGCCACTTGAAGAACGAAGCGTCCGGCGTGGTTCATGGAAGCGGATTCCTGTTTGGAGTTATGCGGCAAGCCTGCTACTACCGCTACTTCTGTTCTGCTACCTCTATACTATCACCGAAAAAACAGCCAAAGGCAAACATGCCGTTGTTTGGTTACCCGACCGTTCATCGGTAACGCTGAACGCCGAAAGCCGGCTTTCCTACAAACCAATAGCATGGTACGTTTCCCGCAAAGCAAAGTTAGATGGGGAGGCTTATTTTGAGGTGAAGCATGGCAGTCGTTTTACGGTATCTTCAGGCAATAAACGTACAAAGGTCTTAGGAACGACGTTTAACGTATATGCCCGGAAGGAGTTGTATCGGGTGACCTGCCTGACAGGCCAGGTGGAAGTACAGGTCGGACAGGAAGCAGTTAAGCTCCAACCGAATATGCATGCCAACTTCGACAGGGGAGCGATAAGTGTTGTGGGCGTTGTAAATCCCGCTATGGCTACCGGATGGGTTCAGGGAAAATTTGTGTTCGACGAAATGCCTTTGCCATTTGTCATTGCAGAAGTGGAACGACAGTACAATATCGAAGTCGTGCAGGACTATGACCCTAACCACCTCTATACAGGCATATTTGCTAAAGACGAAAACTCACCGGACGAAATCCTTGAAATCATTGGGAAGGCGTTCGGAATAACGCTTAGGAGCAGATGATTTTTTGCCACGAAGACTCAAATGGGCACGAATTATTATAAAATATTTTTCTTATGTGCTGTTTTTCTATGGGTGGCAAACACATCTTTATTTGCTCAGGGGTTCAGTTTGGATGTTCATAATGAGCCTTTGAACAAGGTGTTAGTACGGTTAGGTCTTGAAATTTCTTTCGACGACAGGGCCTTGTCAGAATATATAGTATCGGCTTCCAAGTCGTTTGATAATCCCGAAAAAGCGCTAACATGGTTGCTTGAAGATAAACCACTCCGGATAGAACGGAAAGGGCGGGTGTATATACTTGTCCCCTTAGATAATCCACCAACGGCAATCCCAAACACACCAACACAACAACCTGTAAATGAGCGTTTTATTTTTAGCGGCATGGTTGTTTCCATGCCCGATGACGCGCCCTTGGAGTTTGCTACCGTCTGTTTTCTGAGCCAAAACGACCAACTGATAACAACCGGAATAACAGCCGGTAACGGACTGTTTAGGATTCAAATACCACGCGCTCCAGCCCAGATAAAAATCAGCTATGTAGGATACGAAACACTGTCAAAAACGATTGATAACCTGAGCGGTGCGTTAGGCGTCTTTCGGTTGAAAGAGACAGCTATCGAACTGAACGAAACAGTCATAACTGCCGATAACAATCAGCAGGGTATCAATCGCTCCATCTATGCTGTCACCCCCGAAATGCGTTACGGTGCCGATCATGCGCTGGAGCTGCTTAACAAAATCCCAAACGCCTCTTACGATAAATCCACCCTGTCGGCGCGCCTGAATAATCATTCCAATATCTTGCTGTTAGTAGACGGGATACAACAATCGCATTCGTACCTGAACCACCTTTCGCCCGGCAGGGTTCAGGCTATCGAAGTAGTTTATGCACTGTCGGGGCGGTTTGTGTCAGACGATTATGCCGGTATCATTCATTTTATCCTCAAAAAAGACTATACTGGCTTCGACATCCATGCGGCTTGGTCATCCTCCCTAAACCTTACCCCATCAGCCCCAAGCAATCGCTTAACGGAAAGCCATCCATCTGCGGGATTCACGCTAACAACCAGCAAACTGAACTTCTTTGGGATGATAGAACAGAACCGCGAAGACCGCTCGATGCTCTCCTCCAAATATTTATCCTACAGCGGCACCCAACTGACTTCTATTCCCTCCGGCAGTCAAAATAATGCCTTCCAAAATGATAATTATATTATCACCGGCGGAATGAACTATCATTTCAAACCACGACAACTGATTGGCATACAGGCTGACTTCTCGTCAGGAAACACCTATACCTTTCAAGAACACAACTTGCGCCGGACAGATGTATCAAATGACTACGACCTCATCCTTACCAACAGGACCGAAAACAGGATAAAAGCACATCGTTTTACCGGCTCGCTTTTTTATCATGGACAGGTCACAAACCGCCTCCGCTTATACGGCGACTTCTCCTATAACTATTATTTTAACGACATGGAAAATGAATATCACCAGGACGAGCCGGCTGTCTACCGGTATTTCGACCTGTGGGACGAACATAAAAACCAGACAGTCTTGAACATTGAAGGGAGCTACAAACTGTCGAACATCCTGTCATTAGAAGCGGGCCTTTCCAATATTTGGCGTTCATACGCATCGGAGAGCAGCCAGGGAAGGGGGTTTTTAGACTACGGCGAACAGCGTAACAAAGTGTTTGCTTACCATACCTGGCAACTTTCGGAATTTACCGCGTTGAAAGCAGGCTTAGCAGTAGAGCATATCCGCCAACGAAGCCGCGAAGACGTAAACGTTTACTTTTGTGTCTTGCCCTTTCTGATGATAAACCATAAATTCAACCCTTCTGTCAGCCTGTCTACCGGCTATGCAACCAACCAATCCTATCCTTCGCTGAACGAACTCAGTCCGATAAGCATAGTGATAGATACCTTCCTGACTTTAGTCGGTAACCCTGTTTTGAAATCTTCCGTCCGGCATCAGGTTTTTACGGAGCTATCGCTGTGGAACAAACTGACTATCATGCCACATTTCAGTTATATCAGCAATGGCGTCAGCGAAGTGTACGACCAACGAGAATACAAACTATACCGTTCTTTCGGCAATATAAATTATCGCGAATACAACCTGCACACCTCCTACACTTTTAATCTCAGCCCTTATCTCCGCTTCAAAAATACCGTATCGCTCTATCGATCCGAAGCCATCCACAACTCCCTGAATGGATGGACATTCCAATCCGAAGCCGATTATTATCATCCCCGCTCGTCGCTAAGCCTTCAGTTAGGATATTACCGAAACATGAAGAAGCATATCCTGTGGCAGGGCTATCAAATGGCAGACAGGGATTACTGGTGTCTAACCGCGCGGAAAGAGTTTTTAAAAAATCGCTTCTTGGCCACCCTGTCTTTCATCCCGCCGGTTGGTTTTGGTATCCGCTACGACCGTCTAAAAGAAATAGACACCCCCCTCTACAAAGAAAAGACAACGATGCGCCTCGATTCCTTTAAACAAATGCTTCTCCTCAAGATAAGCTATCGCTTCGACCGCGGCAGTGCCAAGCCCGTCGAAAGCCGCACCGATAGAAAAATCATTGAACGCGAATAATAATGATAGGGTAAAATCGTTTTTATGCGGTATAGGGGTATAGAAATAAAAAAAGTATGAAAAGATTTATTCAATTTACGTTTATTATAAGCCTGTTTGGCTTGTTACTGTTTGCTTGCAACATGGCTGATGAGCCTACGCTACAAGATGTCCAACCGGCTGAGCCTATCGCATTGACACCCAAACAGAGCGAAAAAGCGACCGCCGACAATCGTTTTGCTTTCAAGATGTTCCGAGAGGTGTCGGTGTTAAGCGACGAACCTAACACCTTCTTCTCTCCGTTAAGCCTTAACATGGCATTGGGAATGCTCTACAATGGGACTTCGGGCGAAACCCGTACCGAGATGGCCGATGTACTCGGTTTGGCCGGCTTCACCGATACCGAAATTAATGAATACTACCAAAAAATGTCGCAGGCGCTATTGGGTATCGACCCGCTGACCACTCTCAGCATCGCCAATTCGATTTGGTACCGGTCTGGATTTTCGGTCAAAAAACCTTTTATAGACCTCAATAAAAAATACTTCGACGCCGAAGTGCAGGCGCTTGATTTTAGCAGACCCGATGCTGCCGATATCATTAATAAATGGTGCTCCGACAAGACGAAAGACCGAATCAAAGAAATCATCCAAAAACCAACCGATGCAAGTATTGTGATGTTTCTAATTAACGCCCTCTATTTCAAAAGCAAATGGCAGTATGAGTTTGATAAGAAGCAAACGAAGCAGGATGATTTTACAACCGGAGATAACCGCATCATAAAAGTGAACATGATGGAACAAACATCCGACTTGCGTTTCTTTTCCGACCAACACCTGCAATGTGTGGAGATTCCCTACGGCAATCAGGCGTTCAAAATGACGGTAATACTTCCTTCGGGCGACACAGACATAAACAGGTTAATCAACTATTTAGACGATAATGCGTGGCAAAATGCGGTGAAAGGGCTTTCACCGCGCAGTGTAAAACTGAAGCTGCCCCGTTATAAAAACGAATGTGAGATGAAACTGAATGACCCCGTAATGAATGTTGGCATGAAACGAATATTTGGAGGGGGTCTGTTAAATATTGCAGATGCCGGTTTATTTGTTTCCAATATCAAACAAAAAACTTTCGTAGAAGTAAATGAAGCGGGCACCGAAGCGGCCGCCGTTACCGTCATTGAAATAAGGGAATCATACGACCCGAATGCATCTCAACCCGTTCTATTTTTTGCCAACCGCCCCTTCCTCTATCTGATAACAGAAAAAAGTACAGGCGCGATTCTGTTTATCGGACGGATGGATGAGCCAAAAGAGTAGGTTTTAGTCCCCAATTCCCCCTTTCCCCCTTTGAAGGGGGCAGGGGAATGTTGGGTATGTAAAATTGAGGTAGGGTATTTTCACTTTCATGCGGTATTAGAGTTATAAATTAAAAAAAAATGAATTATTCCTTTCGACTTACATTTTTTACCGGCCTAGCCAGCGTGTTACTTATGGCTTGCAGCATGGCGGATGATGCTTCCTCGCAAGATGTTAAGCAGGCCGAACCTATCGTATTGACGCTCAAGCAAAGCGAAAAAGCCGACGCCGATAATCGTTTTGGATTCAGAATGTTTAGAGAGGTGTCAGCATTAAGCCAAAGTCCTAACGCCTTTTTTTCGCCGTTGAGCCTCAACATGGCTTTGGGCATGCTCTTCAACGGGGCGGCAGGCGCTACCCAAACCGAGATGGCCGAAACACTCGGCATGGCAGGGTTCACCGATACCGAAATAAATAAGTACTACCAAAAAATGTCGCAGGCGCTACTTAGTATTGACCCGCTGACAGAAATAAGCATCGCCAATTCGATTTGGCACCGGTCAGGCTTTTCGGTAAAACAGCCCTTTATCGAAGTCAATAAAAAATATTTCGACGCCGAAGTGCAATCGCTTGACTTCAATAAATCGGATGCTGCCGACATCATCAATAAATGGTGTGCCGATAAGACCAAGAACCGCATCAAGGAAATCGTAAAAAACCCGATAGGCGACGATGTGATGACGTACCTTTTCAACGCTCTCTATTTCAAAAGCAAATGGTTGTTCGAGTTTGAAAAGAAAAATACAAAAAAGGACGATTTCACCACAGCAGGCAACCGGAAGATACAAGCCAATATGATGGAACAGACCGCTACCCTGCCTTATTATGCCGACCAACATCTGCTTTGCGTTGAAATGCCCTACGGCAATCAGGCTTTTAGCATGGTCGCTGTTCTGCCTTCTGACAACATGGACATAGACCATCTAATTGAATACTTAGACAACAACGCTTGGCAAAACATAGTAAAAAACTTACGGGAGCAGAAGGTATGGCTTAAATTGCCCCGCTTCAAAATTGAATGCGATATACCGCTCGTTGAACCGGTGAAGAATGTTGGGATGCGGCTGATTTTTGACCCGGATAGAGCCGAGTTCCCTCATATTTCTACTACGCCCTTATTCGTTTCCGACGCCAAACAAAAGACATTTGTCGAAGTAAACGAAGAAGGAACCGAAGCAGCCGCTGTTACAGTAGTTGTCATGACGCCTACTTCCATAGGGCCGAATACGCCGGTAGCCTTTTTTGCCAACCGCCCCTTCTTGTATCTGATAAAGGAAAAAAGCACGGGCGTAATCCTGTTTATCGGACGGATGGATGAGCCAGTGGAGTAGGTTTCAGGATTGGCTAAGGCCGATTTTCAATTCAGCGGTCAGGTAATTCGTAATTTATCATTTATCATTATTTAGCATTGATATGAAAAAAGTTTGGCTAATAGCGATTTTTTGCTGCCTGTTAAGCGGTTGTGCGAATGATTCTATTAAAGAAAGTATATCGGTCAATGTCCCATTGACCGGAATTATCGTAAGAGCTTCTACGGCTCAGACTACCATTAACGAAGGTAGGGAGCCAATTGTCTTTACTGGAAATGATATGCTTTGGTTTAACGAGACAACTAAAGAAATACGCTTTAAAGATAATGCAGCCATGTTAAAAGTTATTTCAAATGTCACTTTTCTGAAGTTTTATTTAGATAATAACTTTCTGTTTTCCGCCATTGCGTATGTGAAAAGCCAAAATGATGCCGTTTACGATAACATGGTTTTTCACTACAATACCGTTGAGAATAAATATTACCTGTTAGACGGTTTTCCTCCCAACATAGTACGAGAACCTGGTATTGATATATCTGATCCCCCTGCAAGCTACCTGCCAACAATAGCAGCCCAATGGCAGATTTTTATCGACAAATTGAAACAAGACGGGAAATATCAAAATTGATTTTTAATACATTATAAATATGAATACAAGAATAAAAATGCTCCAATTAGCTTTGCTGCTTGTGATGACACTGTGCATCCTGTCGGCCTGTAATTCGGAAACCGAAACTTTTCGGGATAGCGAGCTATCCGAATTATCAAACTTGCAAAGACATGAACAGTTAGTAGCGCTTGCTGTTCTCAAGGCGTTTGACAATACCGGTCAGTCAGTAAAAAGTGCGCCGGCGGAAAATACTCCCGTTAGCTACCGTACAACATCCGGTTATGACAATCCCCCTATCTTGAGGTATGAGTTTGATTTTGTGGAAATTAATAACGCCATGCGGTACACGGCTAAAAGAGTCGATTTCCCGCTTCTAAACGAGTTGTGCAGCGACGGAGAGATAGAAATCTTTCTTACCTCATTCAATACGTTTAGATATGTCGGAGACCTGGCCATAGGGGAACAATTTTTGACTAACGACATCTCCGACTGCTTGATAGTGTTCAAAGGGGATTATGGGCTTTATTCCTGTATGATGAATAGCGGTTCTACCCAGAATGGCATCAGCGAAACGGTTTACAGCTCGCATAAACGCTTCGGGCCAAACGCTGTTGTAAAGGACTTTACGCCACCGTTGTATGCTTTTCATGTAAAAACTGAAAACCATCAGGTATCATTAGCCTGTCAACTGACCATGGATAAAGATGGAACCGTCTTGAATCATCCTTTAAAGTGGACAAAATTACAGGCCACAGGCATGGTCAACAAAGAAAACATGTTCAGCGTGAACGATTTGATTGCTTTCTCAGAAACCTCACAACCCTGTACCATCACCGAAACCGGCAGTGATTACTTCGTTGTGAAAAGCAAGAGTTATCTAAAAAAAGTGTTCCTTGACGAATATACGCGATATATTGCAGGTGGACAGCCTGACATACCTGCCCACTTTTCGGAAGGGGATGTGATAACAGTCACGTTCAATCAACTCTTTTCCAAATATAATCCGAAAGTAACCCTAGCTAATTCAATAACTAAGCAATAACATTCTAAAACAAACAATCCAATGAAGAAAGTTTTTTTATTATTCGTTTATGTAGCGTTTGCAGGCGTTTTCTTGTGCTCCGATATGCCTGTCTATGCTACCTACCAGCCCGTTTTTATGAGCCGCGACGTGTTGGAGAAATCCGTTTCCTATATCCCCGGCGCCCGCGACATGATTAATACCGGGAAAATCTATTTTCGCTCTCCGTATATCTTTATCAATGAGCGATATAAAGGGGTGCATGTCGTCAACAACACAAATCCTGCCCACCCTGTCAGAGAGGGATTTATCCTGGCGCCGGGTTGCATCGACATGGCCGTCAAAGGCAACATCCTGTACTTAGACAATGCTGTCGATTTAGTGAGCTTCGACTTAGACAGCAAGCAGGTCACCAAGCGTATCCGGGACGTCTTCCCCGAACCGATACCACCTAACGACAATAGCTTTATCAGCTACTATAACCGTCCAAAAGACTATATCCTTGTCGAATGGAAAAAACTGTAAGTAACAACGGCATCCCTGCCGTTGCAATTATCTAAATCATAAACTATCAGTAATGAAAAATAGTATCTTATTCCTTTTTACAGCGCTTCTTATCACTTCCTGCTCAGGTGATAAAGTCGCCTACGAATCGGCTATGTCCGATTCCACTCCCGTCGGCAAAGGCGGCTCTATGGCTCGTTTTGCCATCAAGGGCGATTTCCTTTACACCGTTTCTAACAGCGATTTGAAACTCTTCAACATCGAAGAGGCAGCTAATCCCAAATATTCCGAAATTAGGGATGTACAGATAGGATTCGACATCGAAACCATCTTCCCGATGGACACGTTATTGTTTATCGGTTCGCGCAACGGCATGTATATCTATTCGATAGCCGAGCCTCGTTTTCCGACCAAATTATGCCAGGCCATCCATTTCAGGAGCTGCGACCCTGTGGTAGCGCAAGGCCAATATGCCTTCGTCACGCTCAACACGCTTGCTTCCAATTGTGGCCCTGTGCCTAACAACGTATTAGAGGTTTACGATATCACCAACCCTACAAACCCTGTCTTGAAAAAGACAATGTCGTTGAAAGGCCCTACCGGTCTTGGCGTCGATGGCGCTAAACTGTTTGTTTGCGACAAGGGTCTCAAAGTGTTCGATATCACCGACCCTTTAAACCCCAGACAGATAGACGACCTTGCCGATATTGACGAGGTCGACATCCGCAGCACTTACGACGTAATCCCTATCAACGGGTTACTCATCTTAACGGCCAAAGAAGGCCTGTATCAGTTCGACTATACCGGCGACCGGCTGAAATTTATCAGTAAAATAGAAATTATATGAGAAAAGTTTTTTATACAACATTAGTCCTGTTATTCGCAGCTACCCTGCAAGTGCAGGCACAGAACGCTTCCGGTAATACGGAGAACGCCCGGTATGCGTGGCATCAAAAGAAATTCACTTTTGCGATACAGCCCTATCAGCTTTTGAACTACAGCCTCCGGTACGATTTCGACTTCCGTCTCGGCAAAGGGCCGGGATGGTTGCAGTTGGGCCCTGCGTTCTATTTTAAACCCTTTGACGAAAGAGCAAAACCTAACTATTACTATTCGGGAATCGATTATTTTGATCACTGGTTTGACTTGAATTTACATGAACCATTTTCGGGACTGAAAGGCGGTGGGTTGGATATCAACTACAAGCATTTCTTAGATGCGAGAAGGACTTTCTATTTCGCTGTCGGCTTATCATACGCCCATTTTGACATCAAATACTGGGCGTGTGGGTGGGAGGATTATATCGAAGA
>CAYUAK010000246.1:0-13520 GCA_964442765.1 uncultured Tannerella sp.
TTTACAAATCCATCCGACTGCAAAATTAAATATTAAATTTGAAAACCAATCCGAATAGCCGAAAATTTTTTTATCTTTTTTCCGAAAAAGAACATTGAGCAGGCTTTCAACGCCCTTGAGCATGTCCCCTGGCGTCAATCCATCACTTTTGAATCGTTTTGCGATTATATTTTGCCCTACCGTTTAGAAAACGAGCCGTTAGAGAATTGGCGTTCATTGTATAGAGCAAAGTTTCAACCGGTATTAGATGCGTTATTGCGAACCAATGATCCGGTTGAAGCGGGCAGAATAATCTATGATACGATATGCAATCAGCGTTGGATTTTCGACTATCAGGTGACATCCGATCATTTTGGCCCTCTGCACCTGATAGACTGTCGGCTTGGCGACTGTCAATTACTATCCGCATACATCACATACGCATTACGCTCGGTGGGCATCCCTGCCGGTATAGATTGCTTGCTGCAAAATCCACACCTAAACAGTCGGCATTACTGGAATTTTTTGAAAGACGCATCCAACAGAACCATTCCGTTTGAATTATACCAGATAGCCCCTTCTCCCGAATCGGATATCAGCAACCGCAAAAAGGGTAAGGTGTACCGGATGATGTATAGCAGACAACCTTCTTCTATTGCATTCCGTTACAAAAAGGAATCCCTTCCTGCTTTACTCAGGAACGACCGTCTGAAGGATGTGTCGGACGACTATTTCGATGGAATGACGGTTGCTTATGACACAAGAAATCTGCCCAATACTGAGAAACTGCTCTATTTGGGTGTGTTCAATAACCAAACATGGATACCTGTAACAGGCAGTGAGATAAAACGAGGAAAAGCCGTTTTTAGACAGTTGGAAAAAGGGATTGTCTATCAGGCGCTTTATTACGAAGCCGACCGATTTCTGCCATTTGCCTTTCCTTTTGTCACTTGTGATAACGGCCAAACACATTTTCTTCATCCCGATTTTCAAAATCTTCAGACGATGGAATTAGACCGAAAATATTCATATCCCGGCTGGATGGAGTACTTTGGGAAACGCTCTTTGGGAGGGCAGTTTCAGAGCGCAAACCGAAGTGATTTCAGCGATGCTGTCATACTTTTCACCACATCAGACGAGTTCGATATGAAATATCACCGCATTGCAGTAAATAATTCGGAACAATTTAAGTATTTTCGATACTTCTCCGCGCCTAAAAGTCACTGTAATATGGCTGAGATACAATTCATCGGTAAAGGAGAAGAATTGACAGGAAAGATAATCGGAACGGAAGGCTCGCTTGTTTATAAGGAAGCGTATAGCAAATATGCCGTTTTTGATAAAGATCCGGTCACCTATTATGATTCCTTACTTCCTGACAGCGCATGGGTCGGTTTGGAATTAGAAAAGCCCTCGGCAGTTACAGAAATTGAGTTCTTGTTTCGTAACGATGATAATGGTATTCGCGAAGGCGATATCTATGAGCTCTTTTTTTTTACACCCGACAGCTTAGTGTCTTTGGGCAAACGAACCGGCATAAAAAATGGAGTTCTAAGGTATGAAAATGTTCCATCAAACGCTTTATACTTGTTACACAACGAAACAAGAGGCAGAGAAGAGCGTATTTTTACCTACGAAAACGACAAGCAAGTTTTTTATTGATTATTCCTTTCTCAAAAAAACACTAACACGCAGATATTTATAATATGCGACGTTTATCATCCTTTTTATCAGGCAGTAATACATTAGAACGTTTATCATTATTGTCTGTCCTTCTATTGTGGCTTTACCTTTTTTCCCCTTTTCGAATACTTTGCTTACCGATTTTGTTTGGCCAGCCTGAAGAATGGACGTTATCTTTCATTTTGCTTTCCCTTTCCGGTGTGTTATTGATTGCCTCCTTTTACCGGAAGAAGAGAGAAATTATTCGTATCACCGTCAGCAACATCCTGGTTTTACTGTATTTGATTTATATTCTGTTTCGTCTCAATGAATACTTGACCGAACCGTTATACATCCTTTCCTTATTAACCTTACTATTTTTATACTGGACAATATGCTCTTTACATCGTTTCTTTGTCCGATTCATGCTACCCGTACTTGCTTTCTCAATCCTTTTTCAAGTTTTCCATTTCTTCTACAAGCAGGGTTTTTCATTTAATAATGTTTCTTCTGTTGTGGGGGTTTTTAATAATACAGGGTTGTGGGGCGGTTTTATCAGTATTGTTTGTGTTGGATTGATTGGTTTATTATTTTTTTCAAAGAGAAATAAAATTATCCTTACTGTCATGGCATTATTTATTATTGGGTTATTAATATCTTCCCAATCCCGTGCTGCTTGGGTTGGAACATTTGGCGGGATTTGTTTTCTGACGATTTTCTTTTTTTGGAAAAGATACGGTTCAAGGATATTTCTTCCTTTTGTAGTTATACTATTGATATCGCTCCCTGTTTTGATTTTTGTCGGAAATAAGATGTATCTAATGAAATCTGTTTCTGCCGATGGTCGCGTATATATTTGGAAAATATCATCTCAGATGATTAAAGAAAATCCCTTTTGGGGAATGGGAATAGATAAATTCAAATCTAAGTACATGTTCTACCAAGCTGACTTTTTTTCTAAAAATCCCGATTCACCTTTTGCACAGATGGCTGGCGAGATTAATGTTCCGTTCTGCGATCCTTTGAAAATAGCTATCGAACAGGGAATAATTGGGCTGGCATTATTTTTATCTGTTTTATTATCAGCTTTTTTTCATCAAAGGGGAAAAATAACGAATCCAAACGCTTATGCTGTTTTCACTGCTATCTTAATCACTATGCTATTATTTTCCTGTTTTTCGTATCCTTTTTTGTACATACAGTTCAGTTTTCTATTTATCGCCTGCATAACAATCCTGTCGCGTTTACAGACAGGTTGTAGCTTTTCTATTAGCATAGGAAAACGCCTGCTCATTGGGCTAATACCCTGCTTAGCTTTCATTTGTTATTTTTGTTTTGCCGGTATAAAAAATACTGCGTCGCTAAAAAGAATGCAAAATGAACTTCATTATTTCAATTCCGATAACACAACAAATACTATGAAGGTATTAGCATCTTTGGAGGCTGTTTTACAAACCAATCCGTATTTCCTTGTCTCATATGCCAATATATTTTCAAAAAACAATGAAAATAATCGGTCGATAGCGTTGTATAAAAAATCCCTGATGCATCATGTATCCTATTCAGTTTACTTAGAATTGGGACGCGTTTATGAGCAGTCCGGCGAAACCGATAGTGCATTGAAATGTTGGGAGATAGCAAACAGGATGATACCATCTCGGTTTGAGCCTCTTTATTTGCAAATCGGCAGCTATCACAACAGTGACAACTACAGTCGGGCGGATTCGCTGACTGCTATTTTTTTACAAAAAGAGCGTAAGTGGGAGACGTTACGGATAGACCGAATGCTGAGGGATGTGCGGCAATGGGAAAGGGAGAGAAAGCAATAATTTTTGGCAATGTCGGCTAAAAGTATTATTTTTGATGCCCTAAATTAGGTCATTAATGGAACCAATCGTTACAGGTCTTGCCTCTTATGGGATGTCGGGGTCGCTATTTCATGCCCCTTTTATCAGTATCCATCCCGGTTTTGAATTGAAATTTATCGTCGAGCGGACGAAAAACTTGTCGAAAGAACGGTATCCGGATGTTCGGATATT
Organism: uncultured Tannerella sp.; assembly: GCA_964442765.1. Lineage (GTDB taxonomy): Bacteria > Bacteroidota > Bacteroidia > Bacteroidales > Tannerellaceae > Tannerella. The sequence goes on from CAYUAK010000246.1 coordinate 3,681, forward strand.
AAGGTCGTTTGATGCGTTGATTGCTGAGCCGGAAGTAGAATTGATCGTTATCAATACGCCCGATGTAACCCATTATGAATTAACTATGAAAGCCCTGTTAGCAGGGAAACATGTCGTTGTGGAAAAGCCTTTTGTTTTTACCGCTGCCGAAGGACGTGAACTGATAGAACTGGCTGATGCGAAATCGTTGATGCTAAGCGTCTTTCAGAATCGTCGTTGGGACGGTGATTTTCTGACAATCCAAAAAATTCTAAGTGCGGGCGTTTTAGGGCGTGTGGTGGAGTTCAGTTCGGCTTATCAACGCTATCGCAACTATGTTCAACAGGGCGCCTGGAAGGAAATGGCTGATAACCGTGTGGGTATAACCTATAACTTGGGTTCGCACATGGTAGACCAGGCGTTTGTTCTGTTTGGCAAACCGGAAGCTGTTTTTGCTATCATTGACAAGGTAAGAGAAGACACAAAGGTGGATGATTATTACCATATTCAGTTGCTGTATCCCCAAGTGAAGGTGTCGTTACGCGCCAGCTTTTTAGTCAAAGAAGAAACACCCCGTTATTTTATCCATGGGACAGAAGGCTCTTATGTGAAATATGGCATCGACACGCAGGAAGAGATGTTGAAAGTTGGTATCTCCCCTCGGATAGCCGATTGGGGAAAAGAACCGGAATCGCAGTGGGGTATCCTGCATACGAATCATTCGTGCGAAAAATTTAAGACGGAAAGAGGCAATTATCTTGGCTTCTATGAGGAGATATATAAAGCAATGCGCTTGGGTAAAGCATCATCAACGGCAGCTTCACAAATAATTAATGTTATACAGATATTGGAAGCGGCCTTTGAGAGTTCTGATAATCGGAAGGTTGTCTTTCTATAATAAGGTAGAACATAGCCAAATTTATTATGCCAATGATTTATTTGAGGCGCAGGAATTTTTCGGCTTCGAGGGCGGCTTTGCAACCGCTTGCTGCGGCTGTGATGGCCTGGCGGTAAACAGGATCGGCTACATCGCCGGCTACAAAGACGCCGGGTAACTGTGTTATTGGCGAACCGTTTTCTGTTAAGATGTAACCGTTATAATCGGTAGGGAGCCATCTCTTGAAAATTTTACTGTTGGGGGTATGGCCTATGGCGAGAAAAAAGCCGTCTACCGCCAGGTCGACTTTCTCTTCGTCCGCTTCACCTAAACGTTTAACAAGATGTACCCCTTCGACGCCATTGTCGCCGAAAAGGCCAAGGGTGTTATGTTCAAATAACACCTGAATATTAGGCGCGCTGAAGACTTTTTGCTGCATGACAGACGAAGCTCTGAGAAAGGGTTTGCGAACTATCATATATACCTGATTAGCCAGCGTTGCTAAATAAAGCGCTTCTTCGCAGGCTGTGTCGCCCCCTCCAACAACGGCGACCTTTTTTTTGCGATAGAAAAAGCCATCACAGGTAGCGCAAGCCGAAACACCCATCCCTGCATATTTTTGTTCGTCGGGAAGCCCCAAATATTTGGCCATGGCGCCGGTAGCAATAATAAGGCTCGCGGTTTCAATCAGTTTGTCCCCGTCAATCGTTATCTTATAGGGGCTATCTGAAAGGTCAACTTCGGTAGCGATTCCTGGCCGGATATCTGCCCCGAATCGAAGGGCCTGTTTACGAAAATCTTCCATCATCGACACACCGTCCACACCTTCCGGATAACCCGGAAAATTTTCGACGGAAGTAGTAGTCGTGAGCTGTCCTCCCGGCTGAATCCCTTCAAATAACACAGGATTTAGATTGGCGCGGGAAGCATAAATGGCCGCAGTATAGCCTGCCGGCCCTGCGCCTATTATGACGCATTTTACTTTTTCCGAAATACTCATAGCGATTTTTGTTTTATAAAACGCGACAAATGTATGAATAATCAATTGATTTTCCAAATTTTCCACAAATATGCAATCCCTGCGGGATTATGGGTGTATTATTTTGTCTAAAAGAAATCATTATTCAAAAAAGATTGTACCTTTGTGGAAAACATAACGTATGATAACAGTCTACAAAGCATTACGATTTATATTGATTTTTAACCTGTTATGGTTATTAGCGACAGGTCGGCTTTTAGCCAATCCGATGCTTAAAAAGATAACAGTCGATGGCTATGAGCGTGAATATTTAGTTTATTTGCCTCAAAATACGGAGCAGGAAAAAATCAATGGGATGCTGGTGTGCCTGCACGGGTTCGGTCGTTCGATGGACGATTTTTTTGAGACTTACAATATCTCGTCAGTAGCCGATTCCTTGAACATGATGATAGTAGCGCCGCAGGCATTGCCGGAACAAAATCAAAGGGTAAACCAACTCGCAACAACCATCAGTTCGCTAACAGACAATCAGATTTCCTTACACTCGGTATGGGGCTGCGGCTTACGAATCAAGGCAAATTTGCTACTGCTCGGAACAAATATTCTAAACGAAGAGCTGAACAAAGACGTAGATGACGTGAATTTTATAGACAGGATGATTGACCGAGTACTGTCGGATAACTCTATACCGGCAGAAAATCTGTTTGTACTTGGGACTTCCATGGGGGGCTTTATGACCTACCAATATGCGTTGAAAAAGGGAAAAAGGTTAGCGGGAATCATTTCCATCGCCGGCTCAATGGGCTTAGATATCAAAGGAATGGAAATGGGTATAAAAATTCCCGTTTGCGATTTCCACAGCTTGACCGACGAAGTAGTCCCGTACAACGGCTATTTTATTCAATATTTGTCGGTTATATCATTGGCATTGCCAAAAGCGGAAGTCATCAGCTATTGGACAAAACTCAACGCTACCGGAACGCCGGTAACGGAACAAATAAAGTACTACCCTTCAACGAATGGTATCACTGTCGAAAAAATAACTTATCCCGACCCTGACTATGAGGTTATTCATTATAAAATCACTGGCGCATCGCACAGTTATTTTTTCAAGAAAGAAGCAGGCGACTGTATGGATCATGTGGAAGAAATCAAGCGATTTATCCAAAAACATTCCATACAAACAACCGCAAATGCGCCTCTTTTCGCAAAACAAAAGCCGGTTTTCTATCCCAATCCGGTTATTGACAGGGTTTTTCTTTCTGTTACGGATGGCTTTGTCACTATGTATGATTTAACAGGCAGGAAGATTCTTTCTCAGCCGTTTATAAACGGACAGGCTGATCTTTCTTATCTGAAAGCTGGTGTTTATATGATTGAAATACTATCTGGCGCTGTAAGCTATACTGCTATTTTACTTAAAAAGTAAAATATAACAGCGTCAAGAAAATAGCTTCGGTTAATCAGGGTAAAATTTGATGTAGAACTTATCTTCGGGTTGGCAGTTTGCAATGAAAGATTGGTGTTTGCTGGTTTCGGATTGGGCGTAATGGATGTATACAACGGCTGACTTTCTGAAAGAGGCATCTTTATTTGTGTCTTGCAGTAATAAATAGCCCATGATGCAGTGGGAGGCCGTTTCGACTAATCGTCGTGCCATGAAATCCATGTATTCGTTATCTTTGGATTCGGTGACTGTGACGACTAATTTTTCGTAGATGTTTGTCATTTCTATCAGTCGGCGCTTCAATCCTTCGAGTTCGGGGTTGTAAACAAGCGCTTCATACTGACGGATTTGGTTCAGGTAGACACCGGTATGGACGTAACGGATGGCTGCGACAACTTGTAATTGGGTAGTGCCTTCGTAGATGCTTGTGATACGGGCGTCGCGGTACAGGCGCTCGCAAGCATAGTCTTTCATAAAACCCGAACCTCCGTGAATCTGAATGGCGTCGTATGTGTTTTGATTGGCAAACTCTGCGCTCATGGCTTTACCCATGGGGGTGTAAGCATCTGCCAGCTTAGCGTACATTTTTTGCTCCTGGCGCTCTTCGGGGGTCAGCTTGCGCTCGCGGGCGATGTCGTCCAATGCTTTATAGATATCTACGAAGCGGGCTGTCTCGTACAGCAACGCGCGTGCGGCGTCGGTCTTGGCACGCATCAGGGTTAACATCTCATATACGGCGGGGAAGTGGATGATGGCTTTTCCGAACTGTTTGCGCTCGCCAGCATACGCGTATGCTTCGCGGCAGGCGGCTTCGCTAATACCTACGGCTTGGGCGGCGATACCGAGGCGGGCGCCGTTCATCAGCGCCATGACATATTTTATCAATCCTAAACGTCGCTCGCCGCATATCTCGGCTTGGGCGTTGCGGAAAACGAGTTCGCATGTGGGCGAGCCTTTGATGCCGAGCTTATTTTCTATGCGTCGAACGGTGACGCCGCCATTTCGTTTGTCGTAGATAAACATAGACAAGCCGCGTCCGTCTTTTGTTCCCTCTTCTGAGCGGGCAAGGACCAAATGGATGTCTGAATCGCCGTTGGTGATGAAACGTTTGACGCCGTTCAAGCGCCAGCAGTTGCTAACCTCATCGACGGTTGCTCTCAGCATGACCGCCTGCAGGTCGCTGCCTGCGTCCGGCTCGGTTAGGTCCATCGACATCGTTTCGCCGGCGCATACACGGGGTATATACCGTTGATGCTGGTCATCGTTTCCAAATTCGTAAAGTGTTTCGGCACAGTCCTGCAAAGCCCACAGGTTCTGGAAACCGGCATCGGCGCGCGAGACCATGTCGGCAGCCATGATAAAAGGAACATTAGGGAAGTTAAGACCCCCAAAACGACGGGGTAATGCTATGCCCATCAAGCCGGCTTTACGGACGGCGTCCAAGTTGGCCTGCGTACCTTTTGCGTAGGTTACACGCCCGTTTTCGAGCGTTGGGCCTTCGTGGTCGACCGCCTCGGCATTTGGGGATATGATTTCATCGCAAATCTCGCCTACGATTTCTAGTACTTTCTCGTAACTGTCCATAGCGTCGTTGAAGTCGGACGGCGCATAATCAAACGTTTCACTGTCGAGGAAGTTACGTTCTTTCAGTTCAACGATACGCTGCATGACAGGGTGATGCAGATGATGTCTCAGGGAGGGAGTGTCTGTATAATAGTTGGCCATTTTATTTACTGTTTTTCTTATAATACTTAATCATTTTGGGTATCACCTCTTCAATCGTTCCTGTGATGACATAGTCGGCGATGGCGTTGATAGGCGCATAAGGGTCGCTATTGATAGAGAGGATGATAGCGCTTTCCTGCATTCCGGCAATGTGTTGTATTTGTCCGGAGATGCCGCAGGCAATGTATAATTTGGGGCGAACGGTCACGCCTGTTTGTCCTATCTGGCGGTCATGGTCGCAGAAACCCGCATCGACAGCGGCGCGCGAACCGCCCACTTCGGCGTTCAGTACTTTGGCTAAGTCAAAGAGTAAAGAGAAATTTTCCCTTGACCCAACGCCAAACCCACCGGAGACGATGGTGGATGCGCCTTTGAGGTTGTTTTTGGCTTTTTCGACGTGGCGTTCAATTACTTTTACTATAAAATCGGTTTCTGACAAGAAATTATTGACCTCATGACGGATAACCTCGCCACGATAGTTACTATCAAAAATCTGTTTTTTCATGACCCCTTCGCGTACGGTTGCCATCTGCGGGCGATGGTCGGGGTTAATTATCGTCGCGATGATATTACCACCGAAGGCGGGGCGTATCTGATAAAGCAGGTTTTCATACGTCTTCCCTTGCTTTTTATCTTCATACGAGCCTATTTCGAGCGAAGTACAGTCGGCTGTCAGTCCGCTGCCTAACGCCGAAGAAACCCTAGGCCCCAGGTCGCGGCCAATCACGGTGGCTCCCATCAATCCTATCTGTGGTTTTTCTTCTCGGAACAGATTGATTAATAGAGAAGAGTGAGGTAGGGAGGTATAAGGGTAAAGTCGCTCGTCGTCAAAAATATGCAACCTATCAACACCGTAAGGCATCACTAACTTCTCAATGCCTAACAGGTTATTGCCGGCAACGACGGCTTCTAATTGACAGTTCAACCGGTTGGCTAATGAGCGCCCTTTGGTGAGAAGCTCAAGGCTTACATCGGCTATGGCGCTCTCTTCAAATTCGCAATAAACAAAGATACTATTCATTTTTTTTATTTTTTAAACCACGAACCACATGAAAATTCGTAATTTTTTCACTTCGTAAAAAGAACTTCGTTTCGTAATTCTTAATTAATATTATGATTGGTTATCAGTTCGAGCATTAGCTCTTCGATGTCGCTGTCTGAAGCTGTTAGCGATTTGTTTTCCTTGGCTTGAAATACAATGTTTTGTATAGTTTTCACTTTGGTAGGCGAACCCGACAGTCCGCATTGTTCGGAGTCTGCGTTTATGTCGGCAACGCTCCATTCCACTATATTTAAATAGGGATATTTGTCGTATAAAGTGGAGTAGGGGAGTACCTTTCCGTCTTTGGTTATCTCGGCTTTTTCAAGGCTTCCTAATGCTCGTTTGAACTTTTGTATCAGCCTCGCATGACACGGGCGGCATGGTGTGGCTGTTCCGTTTACTGTAATAACGATGGGCATCGGGCCTTCTACCGTTTCGACTCCACCTGTAATGCTGCGTTTCACTCTAATTCTTCTTTCGTCTATTGATAAAATTTCTTCGGCGTAGGTTATCTGCGGTAGTCTAAGTTTTTCGGCCACCTGAGCGCCAACCTGGGCTGTGTCGCCGTCAATAGCTTGGCGTCCACCTATTATCAAATCGAAATCGCCTATTTTTCGGATTGCCATTGATAAGGCGTAGGAGGTCGCTAAAGTGTCGGCGCCTGCAAAGGCGCGGTCGGTAAGTAGAAAGCCCTCGTCGGCGCCTCGATAATAGCCTTCACGAATGACTTCGGCTGCACGAGCCGGCCCCATGGTTAGAATAGTTACAGTTGTTCCTGGAAAACGCTCTTTTAATTGTAGCGCCTGTTCGAGAGCGTTCAAATCTTCAGGATTAAAGATAGCAGGGAGGGCGGCACGATTGACTGTTCCGTCTTCTTTCATTGCATCCTTTCCTACATTTCGGGTGTCAGGAACCTGTTTGGCAAGGACAATAATTTTTAATGACATCGTTCATTTATTTAAAAATCGGGTGCAAAAATAGGTATATGATTTAAATCAACTGCCGCTATAGGTTAAAAATGCACATATTTTTTATTTTTGTGCGTTTTCAACACAGATATAAATCAGCACAGAGGCCCACAGAGAAATATTAATACTATTCCCTATTCCCTATACCCTATACCCTATTCCCTATCTTATGCCTCTGCGGTTTAGTTCGGCGTGGTATCTGTCGGCATTTCGGTTGTGCTCTTGAAGGGTGACTGCAAAATGGTGGCGTCCAGATAAATCTTCTTTGGCGCACATGAACATATAGTTGTGCTTTGTGTAATTTAATACGGCGTCGATGCATTGGATGGACGGGATACGAATGGGGCCGGGGGGCAAACCTTCGTGAATGTAGGTATTATAAGGAGATTCGATTGTTAAATGCGCGTTTAAGATACGCCTTAAGGTAAAGTCGCCTAAGGCAAATTTGACAGTAGGGCATGCTTCCAACTTCCAGCCTTTAAGCAGACGATTGATATAGACACCTGCTACGATTGGGAACTCGTCCGGTTGAGCCGTTTCTTCTTCGACGATAGATGCCAGGATGGATACTTCGACAGGAGATAGCCGAAGTCCTTGGGCTTTCTTCAACCTGCTCTCGTTCCAAAAAATATCATACTCCCTTTTCAAACGCTCCATCAGTTTTTCGGCGGAGATATTCCAATACACTTCATAGGTGTTGGGGATAAACATGGTTTTGATGCTTATCGTATTAAAGCCAAGTGAGTTACACAGGATATCATCTCTGATACAGGCCAACAGCCTGTCTTCCTGTATCATCAAGGGGTCGGTCAGTCGACTTGCCAAATCTTCTATCGTGCGAACACTAACGAACGTAATCCTCACAGGCGTTTGATTGCCGAGCCTCAAACGGTTCAATACATCTAAGTTATTCATTCCCGGGTCGATAGCATAACGACCGGATTTCATGTTTTGGGGATAATTTCTGAAGCCGGCTAACATCCTGAACGATTGAATTCGCTGGCATCCTGCCGAATCTTGTAACAGGTCGCACAGTGTTTCAAAGTCTTTGAAATCCTCATGAATATAAATATATTTCGTTTGAGGAAGTGCAAAATTTGGTTTGTAAAGCACGTAATAAAGAAACGATGCACCTGTTCCGATGATAATGACCAATAAAAGCGCTCCTGCAATTAATATTTTTTTCATGCCGGACAATGATTTTTTTGATTAATGTGGTGCAAAGGTATAGTTTTTCCGCATAGAAATCAAAATGTATAGAAATTTTTTGTATCTTTGCGGCCCAATGTAAACAAGTGTGGAACAAAAAAACAGGTTTGACAAAGAATTTTTTTTAGGATGATAGAAGACAGAATTATCAAGATTGATATCAACAATGAGATGAAATCCGCCTACATTGATTATTCAATGTCGGTCATTGTTTCACGTGCGTTACCCGATGTGCGTGACGGCTTTAAGCCCGTTCACCGGCGTATATTATTCGGTATGAACGAGTTAGGGAACAACTCGGACAAGCCTTATAAGAAATCGGCAAGGATAGTAGGTGAGGTGTTAGGTAAGTTTCACCCGCACGGCGATACATCCGTTTATTTTGCGATGGTTCGTTTAGCGCAAAAATGGTCGATGCGGTATACGTTGATTGACGGTCAGGGTAACTTTGGTTCGGTTGATGGCGACAGCCCGGCGGCGATGCGGTATACTGAAGCACGCCTTAGCAAATTAGCCGAAGAGATGTTACGTGATATCGATAAGGAGACGGTGGATTTTCAGTTAAATTTTGATGATACGCTGTTAGAGCCGACAGTGCTTCCTACTCGCATTCCAAACTTATTGATAAATGGCGCTTCCGGCATCGCGGTGGGCATGGCGACCAATATGCCTCCGCATAACATGAAAGAAGTGTTGGAGGCTTGCATTGCCTATATTGATTCACGTGGAGAGATTGATATAGAGGGATTAATGCACTATATAAAGGCGCCCGACTTTCCTACCGGAGCGACTATTTATGGTTATGCAGGTGTGAAGGAAGCCTTTGAGACAGGGCGCGGACGCATCATCCTGAGAGGAAAAGCCGAAATAGAAACAACGGTGTCGCACGACAAGATTATCATCAGCGAAATACCTTACTTAGTCAATAAAGCCGAATTAATCAAGTATATAGCCGACTTGGTCATCGAGAAAAAGATTGATGGCATATCCAACGTAAACGATGAATCGGATCGTAGCGGGATGCGTATCGTAGTTGATGTCAAACGCGATGCCAATGCCAATGTCGTTCTGAACAAATTATATAAGCTGACAACGCTTCAATCGTCATTCAGCGTGAACAATATTGCGTTGGTAAAGGGGCGTCCTAAGCTGCTTAACTTGAAAGAACTGATAGGTCATTTCGTCGACCACCGGATAGATGTTGTTGAACGAAGGACACAGTTTGAACTGAAAAAAGCGAAAGAACGCGCCCATATCCTTCAAGGTTTAATAATCGCTTCCGATCATATTGACGAAGTTATCGCCATTATTCGTCAGTCGAAAAACCCTCAGGAGGCAATAACTAAGTTGATTGAAAGATTTGAGCTGACCGAGATACAGGCTCGCGCTATTGTAGATATGCGTCTGCGGCAGTTGACTGGATTAGAGCAGGAAAAACTTCATGCCGAATATGAAGAAATAGAGAAGCTGATTGCCCGGCTAAACGAAATTTTAGAAAACAGAGACGTCCTGATGGGGGTTATTAAGGAAGAGTTGCAGGAAATCATTGATAAGTACGGCGATGAACGTAAAACGGATATCGTCTACGCATCTGAAGAGATGAACCCCGAAGAT
>CAYUAK010000247.1:0-20477 GCA_964442765.1 uncultured Tannerella sp.
TAGATACAAAAATATACCGCCTATCGCCTAATGGAAGGTTTTCCTCATTCGACACTTGAAGCTGCACATTGAAATATTCTATCAAAGCCACAACGAAAGGAAAACCCTGTAAGTCACTGTATATCTCAAGAATATGGTTTATCTCGTCCTGGTGAATAATACGAATCAGGTAATTGACAACAAAAGCGGGGATTTTATCCGCCTTGTCATTCAATTTGGAACGTAAGACCTGTCTAATATCAATGCGTGTATCCATAAAATCGGCGTAAGCGTGTGCAAAAATACAAAAAAATGGGGTGTTGAAAACTTTTTTGTTGATTTTTGCTCTTGGTAATATAAAAATATGTACTTTTACGCCGTCAATCAAATTGTTATACCCGTTTTGTTGAACTTTTACAATAATTTAACATAAATAAAAGGTTGATAATAAGACAGAAAATAGATGCTTTTCATGTCCCGGCATTGTTTAAAGAGAGCATAAATGGCTTGGATATTCGTCCTTCAGGGGTGTATGTAGATGCCACTTTTGGGGGAGGCGGTCATTCACGCGGCATATTAGCTCGGTTAGGAAGTAGCGGACGTTTGTTTGGTTTTGACCAGGATGCGGATGCTGAGAATAACCGGATAGAAGATGAGCGGTTCACTTTTGTGAGGGGTAATTTTCGCTATTTGTCGAATTTTTTACGATATTATGGAATACGGTCTGTCAACGGAATTTTGGCTGACCTGGGCGTTTCATCGTTTCACTTTGACGAGGCTTCGCGCGGTTTTTCCTTTCGTTTCGACAGTTGCTTGGATATGCGAATGAACAACCGCGCCGGCAAGACCGCTGCGGATGTGTTGAACACTTATTCTGAGGAACAATTAGCGACGGTTTTTTTTTCGTATGGCGAGCTGAAGTACTCACGAAAAATAGCCTCCGAAGTGGTCAAGCGGCGAGCTGTCTATCCATTTCGGGTTGCTTCCGATTTGTTAGATGTCATGAACCCTTTTGTAGCCAAAGACAACGCAAAAAAAACGCTGGCGCAGGCATTTCAGGCATTGCGTATGGAAGTGAATCAGGAACTGCAAGCCTTCGTAGAGCTTCTGACGCAGTCACTGACCTTACTTCAAAAAGGCGGGCGGTTAGTAGTCATCACCTATCAATCAATAGACGATAAACTATTGAAAAATTTTCTTAAAACCGGCAATTGTGAAGGTCGCATCAAACAGGACATCTACGGCAATATACCATCTCCTTTTCAGCAGATAGGCAAGGTTATTGTCCCATCCGCCGAAGAAGTAGCCGCCAACCCGCGTGCCCGCAGCGCCAAACTAAGAATAGGGGAGATAAACTCCCCCTTTGAACGTTCATAGATGTTAAAGGTTCAGAGGCAATGTGACAGTAAACTTATAATAATTCATGCTCATTCGTACATTTTTTCACTTTGTAAAAAAGAAAAACGTGGCAACAAAAAAAATGGCAAAGCAAAAGAAAAGAAGACGATTCTGGATTTATATTTTAGGAGGCGATGTGTTACGCTTCCTGGAAAAACAAACCAAAATGATTGTATTGATAGTCATTTTATTGGTTTTCTATATCAGCAACCGCTATACTTGTATTATGAAACTGCGGGAGATAGACCGATTGCAGATACAGTTGAAAGAAGTTCAGTCGGAATCGGTTTCTACCTTGGTGAAGCTGAACGAAAACATGCAGCCTTCGGGCGTCGAAGAGCGTGTCAAACGCTTAGGTATCGGACTTGAAAAAGCGAAGATACCCCCTTATAAACTTCAAAAATAATAGCTATGGAGCCAAAGAAAATGCATTCAACAAATAATAAGTCGAAGCACAAAAAGGTAAAAGGAAATGAAAAAGACGGCGACATCTTTGCCCGTTACTTCGTTATCACGGTTTTAGTAGGGATAGTGGCTATTGCGATACTTGTGTCGGCTTTTCAAATCGGCGTGTACGAAAAGAAAGAGTGGATGAAAGTGGCCGAAGGGTTGAAGCGCCCGGATCGTTTAGTGATGCCGACGCGCGGAACGATTTATTCGCACGATTACAAAGTGATGGCGGCCAATCATCCGCAGTATTATTTATACATGGATTTCAAATCGAGCGCTATCCTGCTGGATTCGCTCCTCCACTCGAAGTACAACAATGTTGATTCGTTAGCCTACTATCTTTCAAGAAAGCTTAAAAACCGTACACCGGCCGACTATAAGGCGCATATCCTGAAAGGTGTTCAGTCGAAGAAAACCGACTATCCGTTATATGTCGAGCAGGGTATTTCGTTAGAAGACTTAAAGGAGATAAAAAAGTTTCCGTTTTTTCGTCTGGGCATTTACCGTAACGGGCTGCACGAAAAAGAAAGGATGTATCGACGGAAGCCATTCGGCAAGTTAGCCTTGCGAACCATCGGAGATATCTATAACGAGATTGATGAGAAAACCGGTTTAACCAAAGGGCGTAGCGGCTTGGAGTTACAATACGATTCACTCCTTCGCGGCGAAGCGGGGAGCAGTTCCGAGCAGCGGGTGGGAGGTCGTTGGACTTCTATCATTGAAGATGAGCCGATAAACGGAATGGATATTCGTACAACGATAGATATTCAGATTCAGGATATTGTTGAGAAAACGCTGACCGATAAGCTTAAAGAGTTGGATGCCGAATCGGGTATTGCAATGATCATGGAAGTAAAGACCGGTGAGATAAAGGCTATTACCAACTTGACCCGCTCGGGTTCCGGACGTTATAATGAGATTAAAAACCATGCTGTTGCCGATGAGATTGAGCCTGGCTCTACGTTCAAAGTGGCCGCTATGATGGTTGCGCTTGAAGATGGCGTCGTCAGCCCAAAAACGCCGATAGATGTAGGCAAGGGCATCTATAAATATAACAATCGTACCGTAACCGACCACAACGCCAACCGCGGTGGCTACGGACTGATTAACGCCGAAAAGGCGATATGGTATTCGTCCAACGTGGCCATGGCCAAGATCATCCTGAGCGGCTACGAGCGCAATCCGCAGAAGTTTTTAAACGGACTGAGCCGTATAGGGATAGATGCAGACCTGGGCATTGACATACCCGGCGCCGGCAAGCCCAAGATACGCAAACCCGGCGACAAGTTATGGTCCCGCTATTCGCTCCCCTGGATGTCTTTTGGGTATGAGGTGCAGATACCGCCTATCCAGATGCTTACCTTCTATAATGCGATAGCCAATAACGGGGCGATGGTGCGTCCGATGTTCGTTAAAGAGATATTAAAAGACGGCAAATCCGTCAAACGTTTTCAACCCGAAGTGGTAATACAGGAGATCTGCACCAAAGATAATTTGAAAATCATTCAGGATATGCTATACAACGTAGTGAACTACAGCGATCCTACCCCTGCTAACAGGGATGGAACCGGCAAGCCTGCCCGTTCAGATGTGATTACGATTTCCGGAAAAACGGGGACGGCGCAGATAGCAAGCGGCGGCGCTTATGGTTCGGGCGGTCATACGGTCTCCTTTTGCGGCTATTTCCCTTACGAGCAACCGCTTTACTCCTGTATAGTTGTCATCACGCGCCCGCGTGTTGGAACCGTATCAGGCGGAGCCATGTGTGGCGTTGTAATGAAAGAGATAGCCGAAAAACTTTACTCTAACCGTACATTTTTTGACCTGAAAAAAATATCCGCCGACGCTACACGCACGCTTTTCCCCGAAGTTCAAAACGGCGATTACCTTGCACTGACAAACGTGACCAAAGGCCTTAATATCCAAACGAATGGTAATATCAAGTCAGACTATATCATTGCAAACTGTGACAGTAAGGGTATTACGGTTAAAGAACTGCCAATAAACGCTTCAGTTGTACCAAATGTAACAGGCATGGGCGTTAAAGACGCCGTGTACGCACTCGAAAACTGCGGCTTACGGGTATCAGTCTCAGGCTATGGCAGCGTAACTTCACAATCCATAGCAAGCGGCAGCCGAGCCGTACCGGGACAAGCCGTGACAGTCACGCTTAATTGAAACGTTTAAAAAATGATGGACAAATACAGGACTATTGATTATCGAAAAGTTGAAATAATAGATAAGAGATTTGTTCCAAAAGAGTCGGTTTAATTTATCTAAAACTTGAAGTATGAAGTTATTGGAATTGTTACAAAAAGCGGAAATAGAAGCGACTACGGGCGATATAGATACCGTTATTACCGGCGTATTTGCTGATTCAAGGCAGGTGGTTGCGGGTTCGCTTTTTGTTGCTGTCAAGGGTAAGACAGTGGATGGGCATGATTTTATTGAGAAAGCTATTGAGCAAGGTGCTGTGGCTGTGGTTGCTGAGAGGGGGAATTATTCGACTCTACAAGACAACGGCAGGATGCCGTTGATAGTAGAGGTGGGGGATTCGGCAGAGGCGTTGGGGCGGCTGGCTTCGGCCTGGTACGGGGAGCCGTCACGGCAACTGATAGTGGTTGGGGTAACGGGGACTAACGGGAAGACGACTGTTGCGACGCTCTTGTACCGGCTTTTCAGGCAGTTAGGGTACAAGGCGGGGTTGCTGTCTACGGTGTGTAATTATATAAACGATGAACCACTTGCTGCCGACCATACTACGCCCGATGCGCTGACTACTCAACAGTTGATGGCGCAGATGGTAGAGGCAGGATGCGAATATGCTTTTATGGAGGTCAGCTCACATGCAGTAGACCAGAAACGAATCAGCGGGATTGATTTTAATGGCGGTATCTTTACCAATCTGACGCGCGACCATTTGGATTATCACCTTACGACCGAAAACTACCTGAAAGCGAAGAAGACATTCTTTGATAATCTTCCTGCCACAGCTTTTGCCCTTACGAATGTAGACGATAAAAACGGCTTAGTCATGCTGCAAAATACTTCCGCGTTGCGTCTGACCTATTCGTTACAAACTTTAGCCGATTTTAAAGGCAAAATCATCGAATCGCATTTGGAAGGGACAGAGATGGAAATCGACTATAAAAGTGTTTTTTCCCATTTTACAGGTCGGTTCAATGCGTATAACTTGCTTGCCGTTTATGGCGCAACAGTCGCACTCAATACATCTCCTGCTTCCTACCGGAGTATACAAAAAGAGGATATTATCATCGCACTAAGCGCCCTGTATCCCGTGTCAGGCCGGTTTGAAACAATACATTCCCCTCAAGGCTTAACGGCTATTGTCGATTATGCCCATACGCCCGATGCACTCGCAAATGTGCTGAATGGCATTCATGAAGTATTGAAAGGAAACGGTCAAGTCATCACGGTGGTAGGAGCAGGCGGCAACCGCGACAAGGGTAAACGTCCCCTGATGGCTAAAGAAGCTGTCCGTCAAAGTGATAGGCTGATACTAACCTCCGATAATCCGCGTTTTGAACAGCCGGACGATATCATCCGTGATATGTATGCAGGCCTTCATACAGACGAAAAAGAGCGCACGCTTTGCATTACCGACCGGCGACAGGCTATCAAGACAGCAATAGCCTTTGCAAAGAAAGGAGATGTAATCCTTGTAGCCGGAAAAGGCCATGAGAATTACCAGGAGATAAACGGAGTGAAATATCCGTTTGACGACAGGGAGATTATCCATGATTATTTCAACATAAAATAAATCATGCCAATCAGATAAATAAAATAAAACATTGTTAAGACGATATGTTATACGACTTTTTTGCTTATTTGGATTCAATAAACATACCCGGCGCCGGTGTGTTTAAATACATCTCGTTTCGTTCGGGGAGCGCGCTTGTGTTTGCTTTACTGATTGCTACTATTTTTGGCCAGCGTATTATCAATTATCTGCGGTTAAAGCAGATAGGCGAAACGGTTCGCAACCTGGGCTTGGAAGGGCAGATTAGCAAGAAAGGCACGCCCACCATGGGAGGAATTATTATCATCATCGCCATCGTTATTCCGGTATTGTTGTTTTCGCGCCTTAACAACATCTATATTATGCTGATGCTTATTACGACGATATGGTTGGGCGCTTTGGGTTTTATTGACGATTATATCAAGGTTTTTAAAAAGGAGAAAAAAGGACTTCATGGCAAGTTTAAAATCGTTGCCCAGATAGGGCTTGGATTGATTGTAGGCATGACGTTGTATATGAGTCCCAACGTTGTTATTCGCGAGAATGTGGAAGTATTGAATCAAAAGAACATCGTTGAGGAAGTGCAAATCCATCCTTCAGAAACCAAATCAACGAAGACAACCATCCCGTTTATCAAGAATAATAACTTTGACTATGCCTGGTTAGCTTCGTGGGCTGGCAAGTGGAAAGAAGAGATGACCTGGATATTTTTTGTGTTAATAGTCATTTTTATTGTCACCTCCGTATCCAATGGCGCCAATCTTACCGACGGGCTTGACGGGCTTGCCGCCGGCAGTTCGGCTATCATGGGGGTTGCCTTAGGGATATTTGCGTATATGTCTTCGCATGTCCAGTTTGCTTCATACCTGAATATCATGTATATACCTGGAGTAGATGAGCTTGTTGTCTTTGTCGCTGCGTTCGCAGGCGCAACAATCGGTTTTCTATGGTACAATTCCTATCCGGCACAAGTGTTTATGGGTGATACGGGCAGTTTGACGTTAGGCGGTATTATCGCTGTTTTTGCCATTGTTATCCGGAAAGAGTTGCTTATACCTGTCTTATGTGGGGTTTTTCTAATTGAGAGCATTTCGGTCTTGATGCAGGTATCCTACTTTAAATTTACGAAGAAAAGATACGGAGAAGGAAGGCGGATATTTAAGATGACGCCTATCCATCACCATTTTCAGAAAGCCGGCAACGCAGGCATACAGGCTTTTTTTCAGCGGCCCATCAACATTGTGCCGGAATCGAAACTTGTTGTGCGCTTTTGGTTGATAGGTATCATTCTTGCAGTAATAACCATTGTCACGTTAAAAGTAAGGTAGATGAGTAAACGAATCGTCATATTGGGCGCAGGCGAAAGCGGTGTAGGAGCAGCCGTATTAGCAAAGAAAGAAGGCTTTGATGTTTTCGTTTCGGACCATGCGTTTATTCTTTTGGAATCCAAAAAGACGCTTAACGAAAGAGGAATAAGATGGGAGGAAGGTAAACATACAGACGAGATGATTTTGACAGCCGATGAGGTAGTAAAAAGTCCGGGCATTCCCGACCATTCGCCGGTGATACGGAAAATTATAGAAAAAAACATACCTGTTATTTCCGAGATAGAACTGGCCGGACGGTATACCCGTTCCAAGATGATTGGCATCACCGGCAGCAACGGAAAGACAACGACAGCCACCCTTACTTACCATATTTTCAAAAATGCGGGATTAGACGTAGGGTTAGCCGGCAATGTTGGCGCTAGCCTTGCCATGCAGGTAGCTGAGAATCCGCACGATTATTATGTCGTAGAGCTAAGCAGCTTTCAGTTGGATAACATGTACAACTTCAAAGCGGATATAGCTGTCCTGTTGAATATTACGCCCGACCACTTAGACCGTTATCACCATAACTTCAACGAATATGCCGATGCCAAGTTCCGTATCATCCGAAATCAAAAGGCAGAGGATGCGTTTATTTACTGGAACGATGACCCAACTATTCGACAGGGCATAGAAAAATTTAATCCACAGGCAACGAAATATCCTTTTTCGGAAAAATTCTCAGAGGGAGTCAAAGGGTATGTGCGCGATGGCCATATTATTTTAGAAACAATTAATGGAAACTATATGATGGAAAGAGATTTATTATCCCTTAAAGGGGTGCATAACTTGAACAACTCGCTGGCAGCAGGAATTGCTGCTAAGGTGATGGACATACGCGATGAAAAAATTCGCGCATCGCTGACCGATTTTTATGGCGTCGAGCATCGCCTCGAAATGGTTGCCCGTGTGCGGGGCGTCGATTATATCAACGACTCGAAAGCGACCAATGTGAACTCCTGCTGGTATGCCTTGCAAAGCATATATACCCCCCTGGTCCTCATTTTGGGGGGGACGGACAAGGGCAATGACTATTCCGAGATAGAACAGTTGGTCAGGAAGAAAGTGCATACGCTGATTTTCCTCGGGGTCGATAACAGTAAGCTGCATGATTTTTTTGACGGCAAAGGGCCGCAAATAGAAGATGCCCGTTCCATGGAAGAGGCAGTCAGCAAGGCCTATCGATTCGCTCATAAAGGCGATACGGTCTTGTTATCGCCCTGCTGCGCCAGCTTTGACCTTTTTAAAAATTTCGAAGACCGCGGCGACCAGTTTAAACAATGTGTCAGAAACTTGTAATCCCCTTTTTCCCCCTTTGAACGTTCCTGTGAAAATCGTTCAATGTGTCTCTTTACTTCCCTTCGGAAAGTGACAAAAAAATATTTTTTACACAATGGAATGTTCACGAAGTGGAAGAAAATGGGGGCAGGGGGATGTAAAAGTAAGTTGGTGATTTTAATTTTCAATTATGAACGTATTCAATAAATTATTCAAAGGCGACCGGACGATATGGATTATTTTCATGTTATTATGCTTCGTGTCATTAGTGGAAGTGTATAGCGCGACAAGTACGCTTGCCTATAAACAGGCCAATTTTTGGCAACCCATCCTTCGCCATGGATTCTTTCTGCTGATGGGGTTCGCCTCTGTGTTGGGGTTACATAATATTCCGAGTAAATACTTTGGTATAGCAATTATTCTTTTGCCGATTGCGATCATTTTATTAGCGTTGACACCGATTTTTGGCCTCAAAATAAACGAAGCCTACCGGTGGTGGTCTATTTTTGGCATTCAGTTTCAGCCGTCGGAGATTGGGAAAATGGCTTGCATTATTTTTGTCGCTTTCTTTTTGAGCAAACAGGAGCGTGTCTCGCCACACATCATTTTTTGGATCAATTTGACAGGGGTGAGCTTAACCTGCGCCCTTATCCTTCCGGAGAATTTTTCCACCGCTTTTCTTTTGTTTACAGTTTGTTTCCTGATGATGTTTATCGGACAGGCGCCTTTAAAAAAAATGATTTTCTTATTAGTCTTTCTTATTCTTCTCGGAGGCCTTACGTTTGCTGTTTTTCGTTATACACCCGATGATATGGCAAAGCAATATTTTCCAAACCGCATGTTGACAATGAAAGCACGTTTTGACGATTATGGTAATGACAAGGCTAAAACGACAAAATTTGTAATCAATGATGATAACTTTCAGGTGAACCATGCCAAAATTGCGATTGCCCGTGGCGGCATCGTCGGGGAGTTGCCTGGACGTAGTGTACAACGAGACTATCTACCACAGGCTTATTCCGATTTTATCTATGCCATTATCATTGAAGAATTAGGGCTTATCTTCGGAGGAATCGGTGTGTTGATGCTTTATGTCATCTTAATGTTCCGTGTAGCCATCATAGCGCGACGATGTGAAAAGCTGTTTCCCAAATACTTAGCCCTTGGATGCGGACTTTTGATAGTCATACAGGCATTTATCAACATGGCAGTAGCCGTCAATCTTATCCCTGTTACCGGGCAGCCCTTACCGCTCATCAGCCGTGGCGGTACTTCCACGATGCTAACCTGCTTCTATTTTGGTATGATTCTTAGCGTCAGCCACTTTGGTGCAGGCATGGGGGCAGACGAGGAAGGCGAAGAAGCTGGGGAAATAGAGGAAATCAGGGAAGATGGGGAAATCGAAGAATTTGCAGAAGTGGAGCAAAGTGAAGATTGATAGCATTATAAGGCCGATAAATCTGAAATCAACAAACTGCTCATAACGGTTTGAACTTGCAAAAAGTCGAAAGTTTTAACATACTTAGCAATTGCTTCGGGCATTCCACCAATAATCAGGAAGCGTTTAAATAACTCGACAGTCTTATCAAATTTTAACAAATGAAAAAATAAAAACGTGAAGGGAATGAATAATTAACAATTAAGAATTAATATTGGAAAGCAGGTTTGAGGCGATAGGCTGTTTCTTTTATATTGAAAACTTTTTTGTGGTTTTTAGATGAATAATTGGAGAAAAAAGTGTAATTTTACGGCTTCAATTTTGGACTATTCAATGCTTTTTTTGAATAATAATGATTTGGAAAGAATGTATTTGTTTTGAAATGAGGTGCTTATGAATAGGTCATATCGAATCATCATAAGCGGAGGCGGGACGGGAGGGCATCTTTTTCCTGCACTTTCCATAGCAGACGAGATAAAACAACGCTTTCCGGTTGTGGACATCCTGTTTGTAGGCGCTGATAACCGGATGGAGATGGAGCACGTTCCAACTGCCGGCTATCGGATTATCGGACTGCCTGTTTCGGGCTTAGACCGCACAAATCTTCTGAAAAATATCGGCGTAGTATGGCGGTTATTGAAAAGCCTGAGGATGGCACGAAAAATTATTCGCGACTTCAAGCCTGATATAGCCATCGGCGTAGGCGGATATGCCAGCGGGCCGGTATTGTGGATGGCTTCTTCAATTCATATACCGATTTTAATCCAGGAACAAAACTCTTATGCAGGGGTGACAAATCGGTTGCTTGGCAAAAGGGCAAAAAAAATATGCGTAGCTTATAGAGGGATGGAAAAATACTTTCCGGAAGAACGTATTATTATTACAGGGAATCCGGTGCGGAAGGAGTTGGAATTATTAAAGGATGTCGCCTTGCCTTTTAATGACATCCCCCTGCCCCCATTTTCTTCACTTCGTAAAGAGACAGATTATTTTTTAACATCAAGGAACGTTGTTCCGCAAGCGAAACAGACACATTATTTAAATTTTAACAACAAGGAACGTTCAAAGGCGGAGGCGCTTCAATATTTTGGGATGGAAAGCGAAAAGCCTGTTTTATTAGTCCTCGGTGGAAGTTTGGGGGCGCGAACCATCAATCAAAGTATACGGAAAGGACTGGAAGCGTTGATGAATGCCGGGATACAGGTTATCTGGCAAACGGGGCGGATAGCATATACCGCTATCAAAGATGAGCTTAATAATAATTCAGGAGGTAGCGAATCAATAAAAGGTTTGTGGGTTTCCGACTTTATAACCCGTATGGATTATGCGTATTTAATAGCTGATTTAGTAGTTTCGCGTGCAGGCGCTTGTACCCTGTCAGAGCTTTGCCTTTTAATGAAAGCGACGATTTTAGTCCCCTCGCCGAATGTGGCTGATGACCATCAAACGAAAAATGCACGCGCCCTGTCAGAAAACGATGCTGCTGTCCTCATTCCCGACAAGGACGCCGTTGAGCTATTGACCCCAACAGTTATTGAGCTACTTACTAATAATGAAAGATTAAACCGGTTGAGCGCTCATATTGCGCTTTTTGCCCAACACGACAGCACGAAGCGTATTGTAGATGAAGTTGTTAAATTACTAACGTGACAAAATATGTACCCAAAAGAGTTAAGAAACGAAGTGTTTATAGGAGCAGGTGGAGATGAGATTACATCCGTCTATTTTATTGGCGCTGGTGGTATAGGAATGAGTGCTCTCATTCGGTTTTTCCAAGCCAAAGGGAAAAAAATAGCCGGCTATGACCGCACACCTTCACCCTTAACGGAGCAATTGGAAAAAGAAGGTGTTGACATTCATTTTACGGATGATGTATCATTAATTCCCGACGACTTTTTAGATAAAAATAAGACTTTTGTTATCTATACACCGGCTGTTCCATCGTCGCACCAGGAGCTTAACTATTTTAAAAACAATGGCTTTCAAGTACTGAAACGCTCGTCTATGTTGGCAGTTATAACAAGTAATTTGATAAGTTTATGTATAGCCGGCACACACGGCAAGACAACGACGTCATCTATGTTGGCTCATTTACTTAAGCAATCGAATGAAGACTGTAACGCTTTTCTTGGCGGAATACTTAAAAACTATAACAGTAATATGCTGTATTCAGGGTTTAGCGAATTTGTAGTCGTCGAGGCTGACGAATATGACCGCTCGTTTCATTCGCTAAAGCCCGTAATGGCTGTCATCACAGCGGTTGATCCCGACCATTTGGATATTTACGGCACCCCACAAGACTACCGGGAAAGCTTTGAGAAGTTTACTTCACTAATACAGCCCGGAGGGGTTTTACTCATGAAGAAAGGCATTGATATCAAGCCTATTATACACGAAAGCGTGTGGGTTTATACCTATTCTGCGACCGATGAATCGGCAGATTTTTATGCTTCCAATATCCATATTGGTAAAGGCAGGATAACTTTTGATTTCATTATAAACAGCAACACCCGATTCAAATATCAGTCTAATCCGCTTATTATCCCTAATATACGGTTAGGAGTGCCGGTCAGGACAAATATTGAAAACGCCCTTGCAGCTATGGCTTTAGCATTTATTTGCGATGTTTCTCCCAAAGAGATACGTGCCGCCATAGCATCCTTTCAGGGTGTAGTGCGACGGTTCGATATTCGATTCAAAAACAGAAAAGCGGTTTATATCGACGACTATGCGCATCATCCGGAGGAGCTGAAAAGCAGCATCCTGTCAATCAAAGAACTTTATGGAAAGCGCAAGGTGACCGGCATTTTTCAACCGCATTTGTATAGCCGGACAAAAGATTTTGCCGACGAAATGGCGGAGGCGCTCTCACTGCTCGACCGGCTTATTTTGTTAGACATCTATCCAGCACGCGAAGAACCGATACCCGGCGTCACGTCTGAGCTGATTTTTGATAAGGTAACGATGGAAAATAAGACGCTGTGTAAAAAAGAAGACTTATTGCAATTGCTTGAAAAAGAGAAGATAGATGTACTTGTGACATTAGGGGCAGGCGATATAGACCGATTAGTCGAACCGATACGGCTTATGTTAAATAAAAAATATGGAAAGAAATGAAGAAAATCCTGTACATAATATTAGCAACCCTGATTTTTAGCTATCTATGCGCAGCTTTGTACTACTTTACAAAAAATGATTCCAAAAGTACGGTGTGCGAAAAAGTGGATGTGGTGATAACGGACAGTTTGGAAAGGCGGTTTCTGAACGAAAAAGATGTCGTCGCTTATCTTACCAAAGCCGAGCTATATCCCTTAAATAAAAGCAGTAACGAAATAAATACTTACCAAATCGAAGAAGCGCTGTTAGCGCATGAAATCATCGAATCGGCCAAAGTTGTGCAATCGGCTTCGGGCAGGATAACGATTTCTTTGATGCAGAAAATGCCGGTCTTACGTATCTTTAGCGCCGGTGGCAACTATTATGTGGACAGTAAGGGAAGGCCAATGACCACGTCGTTAGGGCAGGCTATTTTAGTGCCGATAGCCAACGGAAACATAGAACAATCGTTTGCCGTTTCCGAGTTATATCAATTTGCGCTATTTTTGCAGAACAATTCGTTCTGGAACGACCAGATAACGCAGATTTATGTCAGGTCGGCCAACGACGTCGAAATTGTTCCGCGCGTCGGTAATCATCGGATACTGCTGGGCAGTTTGGACGATTTTGAGAAAAAATTGAAACACCTGCGTTTGTTCTACGAGCAGGCAATTCCTAAGATGGGATGGGACAAATACAGCATTATTAATTTGAAGTTCAGGAACCAGATAGTATGTACAAAAAAGTAAATATACAAAGCCATGTCGGATAATATTGTAGCTATAGATTTAGGGACGTCCCATATTACAGGGATTGTCGGTGAGAAGAAAGCGAATGGAACGTTTTCTATTATTGCGTATGAAACCGTTGAGACGGATTCATGTGTTCACAGAGGTATCATTTATTCCAGTGTCAATACGGCCAACCAGGTCGGTAGTCTTATCAGGAAACTCGAAGGGCATCTGAAAGGGGATTATATCGACATGGTCTATATCGGCGCGGGCGGCCAGTCGCTTCGTACCATTGACCATGTCGAAAAGATGGATATAGCCGAAGGAGCTTTTGTGACCGAAAAGGACATCAATACCTTGAAAGAAAGGTGCGAAAAGTTTAAACCGAACTTAGCGGATGTGCTTGGCGCCGCTCCGTCCGTTTATTATTTAGACGGACGAAAAGATAAGGTGGCGGTTGGCGCGCTGTGCAAGCAGCTTGAAGTACATTACAAATTGGTTATAGGGCGTTTATCTATTCGTCAGAACATCAAGAACAGCATAGAGGCTATCCCCAACAAGCAGTTAGCCGGCGTTATTGTTTCTCCGTTGGCTTTGGCCGATGCTATCCTTAGTCCGCAATACAAGGAGTTAGGATGCGCCTTAGTCGATTTTGGCGCCGGCGTGACGTCGGTCTCCGTTTATAAAGGCGGTGACTTAAAGCATCTTTGCGTCATCCCCTTTGGAGGCAGGCTGATAACACGCGACCTTACCTCTTTGCAACTGACCGAAGCAGATGCAGAGATACTTAAAAAGGAAAGAGGAAGCGCTATCCTGCAAAATGAGGATGAAAACGAGCATGTTACAATTGAGATGGAAGGCTCGGAACGCGAAATAAAGATGAGCGACCTGAACGCTATCATCGAGGCGCGTACCAAAGAAATCGTCGAAAACATTTATGCCCGTATCTGCGAAGTGATAGAACTCAGGCAGTTAGGCGCTGGAATCGTATTAGCCGGATGTGCTGCCGAGCTAAGAAATCTGCCCGAACTTATGAAAGAAAAATTCGGATTAAAAATAGGTTTCTCTACAATACAAAGAGGATTAGTCGACAACGCTGATGAGATGCTCGGCAACCCAATGTATATGATGGCTATCAGCCTGATGCTCAAAGGGACGGAACGCTGTGTGTCACGTCAAATAATTCAGGAGATAGAAATAGCCACAATTGAAGAAAACGTTCAGGAAGAGAAAAAACCTGAAAAACCACCCAAAGCAGCTCCGGAAATACCTCAAAAAAAGAAAGGAAAAGAGTTGAAAGAGAAGATAAAAGGGTGGTTTGATCTGTTTGGAGAAGAAGAATGATAATTTTTAAAAAATTAGAATATGGATACAAATGTAGGTATAGATTACGCTATTTCGAGAGATCCGGTGCGGATTATTAAGGTCATCGGCGTAGGGGGAGGTGGTGTCAACTCGGTCGATTATATGTATAACTTAGGCATACATGGGGTTAATTTTGCCGTTTGTAATACGGATGCGCAGTCATTTGAGGAGGTCAATGTGCCGGTCAAAGTAACGTTAGGCGAGGGCTTAGGCGCCGGCGGCAACCCCGAAACAGCAAGAAGGGAGTTTGAGAAAAGCGCCTCCGAAGTCGAAAAACTGCTTACCGACGGCACTCGGATGGTTTTTATTGCTTCGGGTATGGGGGGCGGCACAGGCTCTGGCGCAGCGCCGCTGCTTGCCAAAATGGCTAAGAGTAAAGGTATTCTGACGGTCGGAATCGTTACGATACCGTTCCTTTATGAAAAGATACCACGTATCGTCCAGGCGCTTGATGCGGTGGAAGAGATGAGCAAAAATGTGGACGCCCTGATTGTCATCAATAACGAAAGGCTTAAAACCTATTATCCGGATTTCGACTTGGACGAGGCGTTTAAAAAGCCTAACGAGGTGCTGGCGATGGCGGTGAAAAGCATCGCGGAGATCATAACCCTTAGAGGGACTATAAACCGTGACTTCAACGATGTGACCTCCACGATGAAAGATAGCGGCGTTGCACTCGTCAGTTATGGCTTTGGACAGGGCAAAAACCGCTTAGACAATGCCATAAAAGAAGCGCTCGATTCGCCTCTGCTCAATAATAATGACATCTACAACGCCAAACGGGTGTTGTTGTTCCTGTCTTACAAGAAAAAATCGAAGCTCAAAGTGGAAGAATTGGAGCAGTCCATCGACACCTTTATGGCGCGTTTCGATAACCATATTCAGATGATTTGGGGGTTTGGACCCGATGAGTCGTTAGAAGAAGGCCAGGAGGTGAAGTTTACGATTATTGCTACCGGCTTCGGAATAGAGGCTATCCCCGAAATAGAAAAATGGAAAGACGAGGAAACGCTTCGCAAAATACAGGAAGACCAGGAGAAAAAGATCAAGCAGATAGCGCGTGTCAAAAGCGTCTACGGCGTAGATATCAACATGAATATCAAAGTGAACAGGGTATCCAATTCGAGTATTGTCGTCCTGACAACCGACGAAATGGACAACGATGAGTTCATCAATTTCTTAGAACGGAATCCCACTTTCAACCGCGATTCGAAAGAAATAGCCAAAATCCGCAAACCTGCAAAAGGCGCAGGCAACAAGGAAGAACCAAAAATCGAGGCAGAAGCCAAAGATTCCAAACCACATAATCTCATTGAATTTTAAAACTCCCCCTTTGAACGTTGTGTCTCTTTACGAAGTGAAGAAAAATGGGGGCAGGGGGATGTTCTTTGAAAGGGCAAGGAGTGTTTTTTTTAAAAAATCCTATCAATCATAAAAACCCTATAAATCATGGTCAAGACAGCTTTATACGACTGCCACTTAGCAAGCGGCGGCACACTAGTCCCTTTTGCGGGCTATTTATTGCCGGTTCAATATCCATCCGGCATCATCAACGAGCACAATGCCGTCCGCACAACTGCCGGACTTTTCGATGTGTCGCACATGGGCGAATTTGTTCTTTCCGGCAAAGATGTGCTGAAAAACCTGAACTATCTGCTGACTAACGACTTCTCAACGATGGTCGACATGCAGGTTCGTTACAGCGTGATGTGCAACGAACAGGGTGGGTGCATAGACGACCTGATAGTCTACCGGTTCACCGAAGAATTATATTGGGTAGTAGTGAATGCCGCTAACCGGCAAACCGATCTCGAGTGGATGAAATCACACATTTTCGGTGATGTATCGGTGGATGACTTATCTCACAGCGTTTCATTACTTGCCCTGCAAGGCCCCTCTGCAAAAGATATTTTATTAAAAATTGTTTCGGAAGATGACCTGCCTGCCAAATACTATACCGTACAAAAAAATCTGATTGGCGGCATGAAGTGCATAGTTTCGCAAACCGGATATACCGGCGAAGCAGGCTATGAGATTTACCTGTCGAACGAAGACGGCCCGGCGCTATGGGATTTATTGCTTACAACCGGAAAAGAAGAAGGCTTGATTCCTTGCGGATTGGGTGCGCGCGACACGCTACGCTTAGAGGCCGCAATGCCTCTTTACGGTCACGAAATGGATACCACTATCACCCCTTTGGAAACCGGTTTGAACTTTGCCGTTAAGATGAAGAAAGACGATTTTGTCGGCAAAAAAGCGCTTGAAGAAAGAGGCGCCCCAACCATCAAACGTATCGGTCTGAAAATAACAGGTCGCGGTATAGCTCGCGAAAATCAGGATGTGTATCAAGATGATACCCTCATCGGACGCACTACTTCCGGTACACATGCCCCTTTTCTCAAATACCCAATAGCCATGGCGCTTGTCAAAACCGAAAGGGCAGAAATCGGTTCCCAAGTGGAAATAGATGTACGAGGCCGACGCATCACAGCCGAAGTAGTCCCGCTCCCCTTTTATAAGCGAGAAAAATAATCAAAAATTTCCACAATTCCCCCTCCGATGGGGGCAGGGAGAAGTAGGATTTTTTTTATTTTTAAATAATTATTACCTTTGCGCCGTTTTTTAATGAAAAGAGTTATCTAAAATTTTATAAAAAATGAAGTGTATTAAATTATTTTTATCATTTGTTGTGTGTATATGCCTTGTTTTACAAGGTTGTGCAAGTTGGAACAACACAACTAAAGGTACAGCCATCGGCGCTGGTGCCGGAGCTGCGGCAGGCGCAGGTGTAGGCGCCATAGCCGGAAAAGGAAAAGGAGCGGTCATAGGGGCCGCTATTGGAGCTGCCGTAGGCGCAGGAGCTGGCGCTATCATAGGCAATAAAATGGACAAGCAAAAGGCCGAGATTGAAGTCATTAATGGCGCTCAGGTGGAAGATGTTACCGATGTGAACGGTTTGCAGGCTATCAAAGTGACATTTGATAGTGGCATTTTATTTGAAACAGGGAAAAGCGATTTGAACGAACAGTCGAAAACAGCTCTCAAAAACTTTTCTACTTCGTTGAATAATACACCGGATACTGATGTGACTATTTATGGTCATACAGATAATACAGGTGGACGTTCATTGAACGAGAAATTGTCGCGCGACCGAGCCGAATCAGTCGCGAATTTCCTCAAAATTAATGGCGTGAAAGGTGCGCGGCTGACAACAGCAGGTAAAGCATGGGACGAACCGGTTGCTGATAACAACACCGTAGGCGGAAGAGCGCTCAACCGAAGGGTTGAAATTTTTATTACTGCCAACGAAAAAATGATTAAGGATGCTGAATCAGGTAATTTAAAGTAATCTTTTGAGCATGAAATGTCCATGATGCCAAACACCAAATAAAATGATTATCATGGACATTGCTTCACTGTGTAAAGCGACAACAATAATAGATTAAAAAATTAAGGAAAGTTCCATCTGACCTTAATGTAAAAAAAATAAACAGATGAAAAGAATATTTTTTATCATTTTGACCGGTGTCTTTGTTTTTCAAATAAACGCACAGATTAACGAACCGGGGAAATTTTATGTTACTCCAAAGGTAGGATATAATATGGCGAATATCACTTTATTGGATAAATATGGAGCAGACCCGCGCCACGGTATCAATGCAGGAATTGCCTTCGGATATGCTATTAATGAAATGATCTCTATTGAACCTGGAGTTTTTTATTCAATGCAAGGCTCCGCTTTCAAGATAGGAAAAGTAAAATTTGGATTAAATAATGACTATCTGGCTGTTCCTGTCTTCTTTAAGGCTTACCTGATTGAGGGCTTGCATTTGTACGCAGGCCCACAATTTAGCTATCTTTTAAGCTCTCAATTCAAAGTAAAAACCGGTTTAAGATTCCTGGATGACGTAATAAATATAGTAAGCAAAAATTTAGACCTAAGCAAATATGAAAATAAATTCGACGTTTCGCTTGCCGTAGGTCTGGGTTATCAGTTTGCTAACGGTTTTAATATTTCGGCAAACTACAATTTTGGTGTGTCTAAAGTGCCAAAATTTGAGGATTTTAAATGGGGAAACGAAACGTTTTCTTTGGATATTAACGCCAAAAACAGCTTGCTTCAATTGAATATAGGATACAGGTTTTAGTTTTTGACTATCTACTGCCTTTTACTCCGTCCGTGCCTTGGCGTTAGTTTGTGAATCAATGATTTTTGCGATCTTTGTACCCAAATATTTTTTTAAACTATGAATAAAATACTTGAAAATTTGCGTTATGCTAAAACGCATGAATGGGTTGATTTTTTAACGGATAGAACGGCGCGTATCGGTATCTCTGATTTTGCGCAACAGGCGCTGGGCGACCTCGTTTTTATCAATCTACCGGAAGAAGGCGATGCGGTAATTGCCGGTCAGACTTTCGGCGATTTAGAATCTGTGAAGGCGGTTTCCGACATCAACTCGCCGGTATCAGGCACGGTGTCGGCTGTTAATCAGGCTGTGTTAGACCAGCCTGAGTTGATTAACGAAAACCCTTACGAAAACTGGTTTATTGAAGTCAGTGAGATAACTGCCGAAGCAGAACTGATGACAGCATCTGAGTATGAAGAGTTTTGCTTAAAGGAGGCGCATTAATGGGTAGTTATGTTCCTGCCAACTCGTCGGAACGCGCACAGATGTTGGCAACAATCGGGATGGAAACGGTCGACGAACTGTTTTCACAGGTTCCTGACGGGATAAAAATGAGGCAGTTAAGACTGCCTGAAGGGATGTCCGAGTTGGAAGTAGGTCGATATATCAGCCGTATTGCGGACAAAAATGTTCGTTTCAAAACCATATTCCGGGGAGCGGGCGCCTATCATCATTACATACCTTCCATCGTTAAAAGCATAACCGGCAAGGAAGAGTTTGTTACGGCGTATACGCCCTATCAGGCTGAGATTTCGCAGGGTATCCTCCAATCTATCTTCGAATATCAGACCATGATTTGCCAACTGACGGGGTTGGATGTGTCGAATGCTTCCGTTTATGACGGCGCTTCGGCTGCGGCTGAGGCGGTGGCTATGTGTGTTGAGCGCAAGCGCACGAAGATGCTTGTTTCTGCTGCTACCCATCCGATGACGCTACGCACGATGCAGACCTATTGCCATGGCGCCGGGGTGCAAATCCTTGTGGCTCCGTCAAAAAATGGCGTTACCGATTTGGATGAGCTGTCTAATATGTTGGATGAGACTACAGCCGGCCTTTATCTGCAACAGCCTAATTTTTACGGACTTTTGGAAGAGGCGGAAGCGATTGGTAAAGCTGTCCATGCTGTCGGAGCTAAATATGTGATGGGGGTGAATCCTATATCACTGGGCATCTTAAAGACGCCGGCAGAGTGTGGCGCCGATATAGCTGTTGGCGAAGGACAGCCATTGGGGATGCCGCTTGCTTTTGGAGGGCCATATCTTGGGTTTATGGCTTGTACAACCGCCCTGATGCGCAGGCTGCCGGGACGTATTGTCGGCGAAACGGTCGATGTGGCGGGTAATAGAGCCTTTGTCCTGACCTTGCAGGCGCGCGAACAGCATATACGACGCGAAAAAGCATCTTCTAATGTTTGCTCCAACCAAG
>CAYUAK010000248.1:0-5369 GCA_964442765.1 uncultured Tannerella sp.
TACGGAGACCTGGGTTGAGGATTCGGGTGGCACATCTACCCTGAGTGACGCTTCGCTTACTCAGGGTTATCCATGTCAGTCTCCTACGGAGACCTGAGTAATTACCTTTTTTGCCAGGTTTAACTTATTTATGATTCAGAATTGCGAAACATTAGTATATATTTATATTTTTTACACTAAGGTCAGATGGAATGTTCATGATAATCATTTTATTTGGTGTTTGGCATCATGGATATTTCATCTTTTTTGGCCACGAATTACACAAATTACACGTTCTTCTTTTTCGGAACTGAAAAAATTTACACGAATAAAAAATTAGGATTTAATTCTCATCCGTTTCATTGATTAAGGGGTTGATGCTGCGCACCCAATCGGAGATGATGGGGAGTTTTTTGGCGGCTTCATCGCCTTTGAACCCGACGATGTCGTTAATTGACACTAACTCAAGGAATTTGATAAGCATCAGTCGCGCTAATGGTTTATAGCTCCAATGCCATTTCTCTTCTTGATAGCCGGTAGGGCGTTTGTCGTCCAAAGGTGTATAGGATTGGAAAAAGCCGTAGGTGGCAGCGTTTTCTCTGAGCCAGCGATATATTTCTTTACCTTCTTTTGTCTCATAGTAAGCTAATTCGAAGCTATTGAGGTCAATGTCCGTACCCCAATGATGGCGTGTAGTGCCGGGCATCGAGCGGTATTTCAAGACAAAAGTTGCCTTTTCGACATCGTTGGCGAACTCGATATCCGTTCGGGGATTGTTCCATCGCAGCTCCCATTCGTACACCTGCTCAATAAACGTGCGGTGTCCGGAAGTGATAATCAGTTTGATGCTATCAGCTAAAGCCGCTTCATACATTTTTTTATAGGCCTCATAAACAGGCGGTATAAGGTAGATATTGCGTTCGGTATGCTCTGCTTCGACTTTAACAAAAAGCGGATTATCTTTGCGAAGGACGTTACCTATCAGGAAGTTTTTGTCCACATTTTCATCCACCCAAGCCTGGCATTTCTCATTAAACAACTGTCTTTCAATTTCTTCGGCAGTTAATTCGAGTACTGCTTGAACAACTTCCGTCACTGCTTCGATAAGGCGCGAAGGTTCATCAATTGAATCCTTTACTGCCACAACGGGAATATCCTTGTCGTTTTTTTGGGTAAAAGACTTGCAGTTCGCTAACACGAACAGTAGAGGTACGATATAGAGAAGTCTGTAAAACATTCTTTTATGATAAGTCTAAAAAATTATTTCTATAACTGATAACATCCCCCTGCCCCCTTCAAAGGGGGAATTTAACATCCCCCTGCCCCCCTGCCTGTCGGCAGACACGGCTTCAAAGGGGGACTTTTTTTCCGAAACAAAGGAGTGTGCCTTTAGCGGTTAGAATCATGAAGTAGTCTTTGATAACTGCGGGAGAGCTGACTATTTGTTCGCCGGCATCGTATTCCCATTCCGGTTGTCCGTTAGTGTTGAAGATTGTGATGATACCGCTTTTCGTACAAGCGATAATCTTATCCCTGCAAACAATCGGTGAGCTTTCTCCAGCATTTCCTTTGAGCATATACTTCCAGTTTACCGTCCCATCTTTCCGGTTTATCGAATAAAGATACCTTTCATCTGCCAGGATATAAACAGATGCTTTCGATACAGCAGGAACAGAAACGTTAGAGATATTATCATTAGTCGGTTCCAAAATTTTTTTCTGTTGGATAATTTTACCTTTTTCTAACTGCAACTCAAGGATATTACCCGAATAATCTCCAATATAGCAATAATTGTCGATAATAGCCGGTGAGGCAGGAATGTAGGCCTCCATCTGTAGCGAATCGGTCGGGATGCCCGTCTGACAGTCGATGATACGCACCCAAGCATCGCATCCGCCGAAAATGGCATATATGTTTTGCAGTCCCACAGCGCCGTTCAGGTAATATCCCGATTCGAAGCTGTTGATTAATGCGCCGTTTTTTGCATCGACACAGTACAGAAAATTATCATAACTGCCGAAAACAATCGAAGGACGACCGGCAAAATCTATCCAATTAGCCGACGCCGCTATTTGGCTCATAGCCTCATACGTCCAGAGTGTATCCTTTTTAGGGAGCGAGATAGCCGTCATCCTGCCATCAATACGGCCAATATAAAGCGTCGATTCGTGAATCATCGGCGTTGCATTCACTGCTGTTTCAAGGTCATAGTCGAATTGCAATTTCCCTTTTATATCGACGCCCAAAATGCGCCCTCTGTTATTACTCCAATAGGTAATGCCCTTATCAACAACCGGAGAGGATGTCGTGTTTGCGCCCCCTTTGTATGACCACAATAGCATCGGCTTATCCGGCAAACGTATATCCGTAAAACCGCTCAAAGCCGCATCACCTCGAAAGATATGCCAGTCCAAATTACCCTGACCGCCAAAGCCGCCCGGCTTGCTGTTGCAGGCTACTAATAAGCTGATTGTAAGCAAAAAAAATATTTTTTTCATTTATTTTTTATAATATTTTCGAGCCTCATTTGGCTTATCTTTGTTAAAGAACTCCAGAATATACTGTGGAATAAAATACTTGTTATAATCATTCTTAAATTCCAAATAAGCATTTTCTGTCGATAGTAAACTCCTCTTTTTGCTAACGGGAAGGGGAAAGATGGATGGCGATTGGGCGCATGTATTCGTTTCCCTGATACGTATTTCCGTTCAGGATGAGGGTGTGTTCGCCCGGCGCTAATCGTATTTCTCCAATGAGGATGGTATTTACGCCTCGCTGTTCGGGATGGGGCGTGTAGGGGATGTCGTAATTTATGCCATCAAGGGTGATACAGACAATGCCCTGGTCGGTAGCGGTTGCGGTATTGTATTGGATAGATAGCATATAGACAGCCGGTTTGTTTAGTCGGAATGGCCATTGCAGGTTTTGTTCGTTATTTTTCCAGTTATTCACATAGTTACGGTTGGGCTTGCCATCGCCGTAGCCAAAATCTTTGCTGTTTAGCTTGGCGTCGAAAGCCAGAAGAATATTTTCTTTGTCGGGGTTAAGTAGCCGCACTGGGTAAGCTGCTTTTTTCTCTTTCAGTGTCAGAGCAAGGACGGTGTTCATCGTATCCGGAGCCAAGCCGGAAAGCCGTAGCATTACATCCTTGTTATTGATTCTTATATATTCAATAGCCTTTTTATTTTTATCCGAAACGAGCCATGCGTTGGCAATTTCCGACGTCAATCCTCCGATAATCAGCTCGTTATTTTCAGGCCATTGATACACATGAAGATAGGTTATATCCCCTTTTTGAGTGGTCACGCCCCAGGATTGCAGGGGGAGGTCGGTTCGGCTGTTTCCATAAATAGCCTCACCGTAAACCTCTATCCAGTCGCCCACTTTTTTAAACACGTCGATGTCGGGTTGAGACCATAAGCCGTTTCCCATGGGGCCAACGTTCATCAGGATATTGCCGCCTTTGGAGGTAGCGGATGCTAATAGACGAACAAAATGTATGGCAGGCTTGCGAATGGTATCTACCAGGCTGTATCCGTATGATTCATTGGTTGTTGGTATCGATTCCCAATAGCCTTCGACCGGATAAAAATAGGCCGCCCGGTCGCCTGTGTTTTTATAGTCGCCAAACTCCATCGCTGAGAAACGCGCTAACCGTCCGTTGACGACAATTTTATTGTCCCGATCAACTTCGCGGATAGCCTCTAATATTCTGATATTTTGGTATAAAGGGAGTTTGTGTGGGGTGTCAAACCACATAATATCGGGGTCGTACTTCTGTATCAGCTCTTGAATCTGTGGAATGGATTTCTCGCGCACATACCGGTCGGCGTTGATCATATAATCAGGCATGGTGAGCCACCAGTCTCGGCCTCCTATCAAGTTATCACCGCCGGGATGTTCCGGATAATCCCAGTCGTTACCCGGCGCATCTGGATGCTCCCAGTCGAAAGCCTGTGAGTAGTAAAAGCCAAATTTTATCCCTTTTTTACGCGCCGCTTCCCGCAGCTCTGCCATCGGGTCGCGTTTAAATAACGTCATCCGCATGTCATACGGATAGGCATCCGAGAAATACATGGCAAAGCCATCGTGATGTTTGGCCGTGATAATAAAATATTTCATGCCTGCATCGATAGCATGTTGAATCCATTCGTCTGCGTTGAAATCTATCGGGTTGAATAGTTTGACGACCTCCTCTTTATATTCAGGGACAGGTATTTTAGCCATTCGCATCAGGTGTTCTGCATACCCGTTAAGCCGTCGCCCTTTCCATATACCTGCTTGTACGGAATAGGCGCCCCAGTGGATAAAGCATCCGAACTTAGCCTCATTATACCAGTCCATACGCTCTTGCAGGTTTTTTTGTGAGGCTGTCCACCACCCGTCGATAGCCTTTCTCACGGCTTCTTTATCCTGCGGCAACTGCAGTTTGTCAAGCATCTCCATTCCTTGTTCGCTTCCTTTATCCTGCGAAACAGAATTTATTACCAGCAAAGAAATAAATAATAAGGCTATTGTTAATCGTTTCATTTTAGTTGAGTATAGAGCGCGCCTGTTGGGCATAAAGCCGTTAGCTCATTGTTAATATTTTTTCTGTTTTCGTCAGGCAGGACAACCGACATACCGAACCCTCTGTCTTTAAACGTAAACCCATTAGCGCTATTGAAGACGCATAAGCCGCAGCGGATACATTTGGCCGGTTCAAACCATATTGTCTCATTGACTAATTGTTTGACCATGGCGGGTAGCGCCGAGGATGTTTCAAAGCATGGTCTTTTAACGCCATATATTGTGGCATACAGGCGTAATTTGCAGTCTTTCCTACCCGCACAGGCGCAATGCAGGCATCGGGAAGCGGTTGTAACAGTTGCCTTTAGGCGCTCTTTCTCGATAGGAGTAAACCGACCGAGGCGGGATTGAAACAGTTTATTACTCTCCTTTATTTTAGATGTATTGAAAGGCTCACAACCAACAGGAATTTTAATTTCCGTCATACCGGCTATTTGCGTGATAATATCCTTGATAGTAACGGCTTTGTCAACCGTTCCACGCCTACAGGCTTTTTCACAGGGCGCTTTGCAGTCGCGGCAGGCGCTTTCGGGTGACGAAAAGGCCTTTAAGATAAGCAAGTAAGCATCATCCATCCGTCCTGTATCGTAATATTCAAACACCCGTTCCACATCTAACCCAAACGGGCAGACTAACGAGCAGGGCGCTTCACAGTCGGCCCGATGGTCGCTTAGTAGCAACTCCAATGACATGATGCGAATAGCGCGTACTTCCTCACATTCGGTATCTATAACCATGCCTTCTTCGGGGAATGTAGTACATGAAGGCATGATTTGCCCGTCAGTAAGATTTTTTACAACACAAACCATACACGATGATTT
>CAYUAK010000249.1:0-10612 GCA_964442765.1 uncultured Tannerella sp.
TCCCCCTGCCCCCTTCAAAGGGGGAACTAAAATTTCCAGCTAACTTGCGCATATAAATCAAATTTATTGCTTCCTGTTATCTCTTCTAATCCCGAACCAATCGTGTTCCGGTCGAAATAATGTACCCAGGCGGCTTTTAACGAGAATGACAGTTTCCTTGCTATATGACAACGCGCTACCGTTGCTATTCGTATGCCTTCGCCATAAAAAGAGGGAATAGAAAAGGAATATAGCATGTTCTTTTCATTCGAATAGATACGTGTGTTATAGTCGTCCGTTTTAAAATAGGCTGCATAAAAGTCGGCTTGCAATGGAGATTGTGGGACTTTCCATCCGACACTCTGCGAAATCACCCACCCTTTCGTTTCTTTTGTTGCTGGTTCATCGTACAAATTGCCCTCGATGGTTGTGCGGAAAGTCATTGCTTGTCCGGCTTTGTTCGTCATTTGTAGCCGTAAGCGGTGATGCTCTGCCGGTACGACTGATACTTCATTGCCGTCGGTACTGTTTTTTTCTCGCTTACGGGAACGGTATCTGACTGATAATATTGTGTTTTTTAGCTTTGTATACTCGGTTTGAATCATGTATTCCTGTCCGGATGAGGGGGCATCGATGCCATATTTTAACCAGGGGAAGCGAAAAAAATCGGCAAAACCGGTTACTTTCCAATAAGCAAACGGCGACCATTGCAAACTAAGATACAGGCCTTCTTCGTTCTGAACGCCCGACCCCTGCGAAAATGCGTTACTGTAGAACGCCTGGTATTTGCGGTCGAAATGACGGTATAATACAAGCGTTTTCAATCCGGAGGAAGCGCTCCATTGCAGGGCATTCAGGGTGGCCATTGCGCCGTTGGCCGAAAGGGCAGTCTCGCCGAACAAAACGACTTGCCGATACCGCCACGAAAAATCAATCCCCGCATTCGAATTACGTTTCCCGCGAAAATAAAATCGATTATACGGTTGCGGCGTCGGCTCAACCGATAATCCTCCGAATGAATAGGTTAAAGCAGTAAATCCTAATAAAAAATTTGGCGCTGCGTATCGTATATTGCTTCCGGCTGTCTCTATCCGGATATGTCCCTTTTTATCTAAATCGCCAACTGTACGGTGCAGGCCGTCTGTTTTAAACGAAATAATTGTGTTCTCACTGGTGGTTGCATCGGCAATCCGATGTGAAATAAAAGCGCTTACATCTATCTTGCCAAACGATACAGTAGAGGCTATTCCTCGGAAGTAATCGTTCTCGTTGGTTGAGTAATGGCGTCTGAACCCGTTATTGCGTCTTTCGGCTTGCGCCAAAATACTGCTTCGTGAAGGGGTGAAATCGTTACTTATCACTAATCCCTGTCCGAATGAGACCTTATAGTCGCCGATAGCTAACACTCTTACTTTTCCGAGTTCCCGTAACAGCGCATGAAAGGAATAATAATCGTATCCTTTGTGGCGGTCGTTCCAAAAGGCTTCGCCTGCGTCTTTCTCCGCTACCAACCCTGCCTGCAGGCGATTGTCGAAAGTATACGAATAGCGTAAAGACGTATAAAAGGGTTCGCCAACGTAATTCCGGTTGGGGTAGGGGTAGATTATGCTATCGGGTACTGCTCTGTAGCCTTTTTTCTCCTGTAAGCATCTATCATAGCGGGTTACTAATTCGTTCTTGCCATAATTGAGCATATTCTTGAAGGAAAAAGCGCGGGATTTATCGATTTCACCGACATAAACGAAGGGAAGAATCAATTCTATCGTTTCCATATCTAATGTGCGGATGTTCTTTAGTTCGTAAATGGAGACTAATTCGCCTTGCTTTTGGCGGTATTCAAGGATGCTCGTTATTTGGAGGGCAGATAAAAAGGGGATTTGTTGGAGACGCTCGGCTGTTGTGCTGTTCAGGTTTAAGGGATTTTCGGTTAAAAAGGATAACTCATCGTATAGTTTCTCGATTGATTCGCTGGATTCGTCCGAATCTATCATTAACTCTTCGATGTATTCTATCCATCTTTCAACTACGCTAATTTCCTGACAGTATGAGTGATAAGATGTTAGGAACAGAAATAATAAAATTTTTTTTGCCATGAAGTCACGTTCTTCTTTTTCGATACGGAAAAAAATTTTACAAATTAATATAAAAAAATTAAAAACTAAAAGAAATGCCTAATCCCATGCTTATGCCGAGAACTGAATGATAAATCATGCCGGCATCTATCTGAATATCTGATATTTGGTATCCTATTCCAAGCGATGGCTTCAAGGGGGATGTGCGCAGGCCGGCTCGTATTCTGAAATTGTCGAATGGCGTGTATTCCATGCCTAAAGAACCGACAAAGGGCTGTGCTTCGATATAGTCTAAGCTGCCGGTTATCAACACGGTGTTAATAACTGCCCAATTGAATCCTGCTTGCAGTATATATGGGGTAATATGCTTATTGTCAATATTTTTATCTCCTACCTGGACAGAAGGCATATTGATTATTGACAAGCCTGTCAACATGTTTTCAACAGGTTTATAAGTAATACCTATATCGGTGGAAACCCGACCGGAACTTTCCTCGAAAAGCACCGACTGTAGCAACATGTATTGTAAGGCGACACCTAACGACCATTTGGCGGCTATCTGTTTAGCCATGGAGAATCGGAAAAGGCTTTCTCGGTACTCATCATACCCGAAAGAGGTTATATCAAATCCGACAGGCAACATGTTGTTAATAAAGTACAAACCGCCGCTGACGGTTGCTAATTCGCTGACTGAATAGCGGTTGTAATAGTTGGCATAGATTTTATGTTGTGATAGGGTCGTTAGTAATGATGGATTGAAAAGCGGGGTCTCGGATACGCCTCCTCCACCTATACTAAGCGTGCGCAAATCAGGGATGCGCAGATTGTCAATTGCATCGGCGCACGGACAAAGTATAAATACCAACATAAATAACAGTGTGTAACGTTTCATTCCGTTGTTCTTTTCGATTACAAACATAGAAATTTTTTTTCAATTTTCTTGAAATTAAACAATTATTAACATAATATCATATTTCGACTGTGTAATAATTTCTCCAACTAGGCTCGTTGTGTGCTGATTATCTGTTTTTTAATTGTCTGACGTTTTGTGAGGCTTTTCGCACAGCTTCCCCAAATTCCCCCAATTTCCCCTTTGAAGGGGGCAGGGGGATGTTGAAGCCAGCACACACTTTCACACGGATTGAAAATTCGCGCGAGCAGGCGGAAAATTTACAGAAATTATTGCGGGGTAAAAAAAAAGTATTACCTTTGCGGCGCTTTTAGAGCAATGATTCGCTAGCTCAGCAGGTAGAGCACATCCCTTTTAAGGATGGGGTCCTGGGTTCGAATCCCAGGCGGATTACTTGAAAGCCCGCAACTTACGCGGGCTTTTTTATTTATATATTTGCAAAAAAATCTATGAGAAAAATATTTTTAAACGTCATTTGGGTCGTATGCCTTTACCTTCCTTCAGTAGCTGAAGAGCTGACAATCAGCTCGCCTGATGGGAGCCTGAGGATGAAGGTGTTTGATAAGGAAGGAAGCGTTTTTTATTCGTTGCTTTACGACGATAAAACTGTTATTTTGGAGTCGCTGTTAGGAATTAATGGGAACGGCGAGTGGAAAAGCGGATTGTCAATCACTAATTCCAGCGAAGCGCAGGTCGATACAACCTGGAAGCCGGTATATGGCGAGCGCTACTTGGTACGCGACCGGTACAATAAGGTTGATATCGACATAACGCAAGGTGATAACCAGCGCCGGAGGCTCCGTTTGATTGTTCGCGCCTACAATGAAGGGGTCGCTTTCAGGTATATGTTCCCCGGCGGCGAATACTTGCACATCACCCATGAGTACACGCAGTTTACGATGCCCGAAGGCACTATGGCCTATTTTACACGCAGGGCGCAGGCAGTTTACAACTATCTGCCTTTGAAAGACTGGCCCGACGAATGCGAGCGACCGTTGGTTCTTACCTTACCACAAGGGCCAAACATCCTTCTCACCGAAGCCGAGGTGGTCGACTATGTGCGAACAAAATTTGTATTGCATCCCGACAAGCCCAATACGATCATCGGTAGCATGTATGGCGCTGTTGATCATATCGCTCCGTATAAAACACCGTGGCGCGTCATCATGGTAGCCGATAAGCCCGGTCACCTGATTGAAAACAACGATTTGATACTCAACCTCAACCCGCCTTGCGCCATTGATAACCCCTGGTGGATAACGCCCGGCAAGGTGATGCGCGAAGTGACCCTTTCGACCGAAGGTGCCAAAGCGGTGGTCGATTTTGCTGTTAAGCGTAACCTACAATATCTCCATTTCGACGCAGGCTGGTACGGCCCTGAAGGAAGCAAAGAATCGGATGCAACGACCGTTTCACTCGACCCTGCCCGCAATCGCAATCCCAATGCACTCGACCTGAAAGAAGCCGTTGCATACGCCAAAAAACACAACAAAAAGGTACTCCTGTATGTCAATCAAAGGGCCTTAGCACAACAATTGGATGAGATACTCCCCCTGTACAAAAGCTGGGGCATCGATGGTATCAAGTTCGGCTTTGTTATGGTAGGGTCACAGTACTGGACCACCTGGATGCACGATGCCATCCGGAAATGCGCCCAATACGGATTAGTAGTAGATGTTCACGATGAGTTTCGACCCTCAGGCTTTAGCCGCACCTATCCCAACCTGCTGACGCAGGAAGGTATCTATGGCAACGAAGAGTTTCCCGACGCCACACACAACGTAACGCTTCCTTTCACCCGGTTTTCACAAGGCGCCGCCGATTATACGATTTGCTATTACCGGCAACAATGGGATCGCTATACCCAACCCAATACCGGCTTCGGATTGGTAAATGCCAAGTTGCTGAAAACGACATCGGCGCATCAGTTGGCCATAGCAGTTGTATTCTACAGCCCCTTGCAGTTTATGTACTGGTATGACCGCCCGTCGGAAAGCCAGGACGAACCCGAATTAGAATTTTTCGACCGTGTACCGACCGTTTGGGACGATACGAAAGTGATACACGGCGAGATAGGCCAGTATATTACCATGGCACGCCGCAGTGGAAACGACTGGTTCGTCGGAACAATGACCAATAACGACGGGCGTAAACTCAACATCCCGCTCGCTTTCCTGCCCGAAGGACAAACTTTCACCGCCCGCATCTATGAAGACGACCTCAAAGTGAAAACCCGCACCAAAGTAGGCATCCGGACTATCAAAGTGACCAACAAATCGGTCATTGAAGCCAACTTGCAACCGTCAGGCGGTCAAGCTATATGGATTTATTAGCATGAAATGTATCAACGGCATCCCTGCCGTTGATAGTTAGAGACACCGAAGGCTACGACCGCGGCCAACCTGCCTTTGGCACACTATCATTTTTTGGCTCAAAGTAGAAAATGATAAAAGTGTTTTTTCGGTTATTTGCTCCGTCACCCTGACCATAACTTTAAATAAATAGATATATGAGTTTTTTGAAATGTAATGTTTGGATTTTGGCAGGTATGACTTTGATTACCTGTTTTGGATGTCAGGCACAGGAGCGACCTGTTTTTTATAATGCCTTTTCGCACAATGATTATTGGCGTCCCAATCCTTTATGGGATGCGCTATCCATGCGTTTCAATTGTGTGGAGGCTGATCTGTGGTTAGTTGATGGCGAACTGCTTGTTGGGCACGACCGGCAGGAGCTTACACCAGAACGTACCTTTGAGAGGATGTATTTGAATCCGTTAGTTGAGCTTGTCCGAAAAAATGGCGGCAAAGTGTATCCGAACAACGACCGGCCTTTTTTTCTGATGGTCGACTGTAAAACGCGAGGCGAAGACCTCTATACGGTATTGAAAAAGCAGACCGAACCTTACAAGCACCTTTTTTGTTCGGTTGCTGACGGCGTTTATAAAGAAGGCGCCCTACTGCTTTTCCTTTCCGGCAACCGTCCATTTGAATCGTTGCCTAACGAAAAGGTGCGGTATATGTTCTTAGACGGGCGGATCAGCGATCTGTCTCAAGGTATCTCCAAAAATCTGATGCCGGTCATTAGCGATAATTATGCCACACAATTTTCGTGGAACGGCGAAGGCGAAATGCCCGAAGCGGAGCTAAAGAAGATGCGCGATTTTATTTCCCGCACCCATGCTGAAGGGAAATTGTTACGCTGGTGGGGGGCGCCCGAAACAAAACCGTTTAAACGATTCCTAATCAAAGAAGGCGTCGATCTGATTGGCACAGATATCCTTGAACAACTATATCAGGTATTAACCGAAAACGAAGCACAGAATTAAACACAGAGAAACACTTCCGATGAATATTCCCGCAAGTATCATCGGCAATTTCCTTCAACTTGCCGCCCAACATGCCTTCGCGATAGGCCTCTTTCAACTCAATCAAATCCAGTT
Source organism: uncultured Tannerella sp. (assembly GCA_964442765.1). Classification (GTDB taxonomy): domain Bacteria; phylum Bacteroidota; class Bacteroidia; order Bacteroidales; family Tannerellaceae; genus Tannerella. The sequence goes on from CAYUAK010000249.1 coordinate 6,404, forward strand.
CATAAAAAAAAACATTTCCATCATAGAAGTTTTGTTTTGTTATTATTCGGACGGTAAAGATTCGGAAAGGTAGTTGAGTACTTGCCCGCTTAACAGTAAAAGGGATATTTCGCATAGTTTACTGTTATATTCGGCAATAGACAGACGTTCTTCGGCTTCTAACAGGCTGTTTTGGGCTTCGCGAAGCTGGATGCCGGCTAAGTCGCCCAAGAAGTATCTCTCAAAAGCTATTTCGTAATTGTTTCGGGCTACAATCAAATTCTCTTTTTCTAACTTCCTTAATTCGAGATTGTTCTGATATGCCATCCAGAGATTGACTAAATCGGCATTGAGGCTCAATTCCAAATCCTGAATGCGAAGGTCGTAATTTTGTAATTGAATGCGTGCATTCCGTTGTTCCCGCTGTCGGTTCATCCCATTGAATACGGTCATTCCTACTGTAAGACCAAAATTGGCGCCAATGCGTTGCTGCCGTTCTGTTGTTCCCGATTCATACCAGTTAGCCGTATATCCATATCCGGCATTGATTCGTAAGTAGGGATAGTTACGGCTTCGTATTTTTTGAAAATCCAACTCGGATAGCGTTTTATATTTATTGGATGCTAACAGAGAGGTGTTAGTCGAAAAAGTTTTTTGACGTAAATCAGATTCTATCAGCGAGGTATTTAAAGGGATGGTATCGAGCACGCTGATAGCCTCCTCGACTGCCTCAAGCCCCATTAATTTGTTTAGTCGAATCATCGAAGCGCTAACTGTTCCGGTCTGCGTTAAAAGCCTGGAGCTGTCGGAGTTAACATAGACTTTCGCCTGTTGCACGTCTAACCCCGACCGGTAGCCCATGATAAAACTCCACTCCGTGATACGAAGCCTTTCCCGCGACAGACTTAAGGCCGATGAAAGATTTTTATAGCGTATTCGCTGGCGAATCAGGTTATAATATTCGGAGGCGATGTTTGCCGTTAAGTTTTCTATGGTAATACGCATACTTAATTGCCCCATCTGCTCTAATTCCTTGAGCCGGTTGTACTCGGCTTGAATACCGAACCCATCAAAAACAGTCCAGTTCATATTGATCCCGATATTAGCCGTTTCGTTATTGATATTCCTGTCTTTACCGGATGTCCCGTCCCTATAATCATAATTGTAGCTATACTGTGTACCGTTAAGGCCTCCGCTTACATCGACGGAAGGTAGATAGCCTGCATTGCCTATCGTCGCATTATTAGACGAAATCTGCGCATCGTTTCGGACGATGCGGATAGCGTAATTGTGTTCAAGTCCTAACGAGATACACTTCTCCAAAGAGTAAACCTCTTGCGCCGAGAGCGTTGTGATACAGGTCTGAAAGACTGACAAGATAATTAAAATCCGTTTCATAAGGCTTCTTTTTGATTTTTTCGATTGGTGGCTATGAAGCTATACATGGCAGGTACGATATATAAAGATAGAAAGGTAGAGACTAACATTCCTCCTACTACGGCAGTACCCATCGCAATGCGGCTGTTAGCGCCTTCGGCCGATGCAAAAACCAACGGTAAAAGCCCAAGTATTGTCGAGACGCTGGTCATCAAGATGGGGCGCAACCGCTGTATGGAAGCCGAGCGGATAGCTTCGGGCTTGTCGAACCCCGCTTCCTGACGCTGGTTGGCAAATTCGACTATCAGGATCCCATTTTTGGCTACTAATCCAATAAGCATGATAATACCTATCTGGCTGAATATGTTCATGGTGATATTACCCATACTCATAAACCACAAGGCGCCTGCAACGGCTAAAGGAACGGTGAACATGACCGTAAACGGGTCTTTAAAACTTTCAAACTGCGCCGCCAGGACAAGGTAAATCATTATCAGCGCTAAGATAAGGGCAAACATCAGGCTGTTAGAGCTTTCGCGGAACTCTTTCGATTCGCCCGACAGGGCGGTACGAAAAGTATCATCCAACACTTCGTGGGCAATACGGTCCATCTCGTCTAACCCGTCGCCCAGCGTATAGCCTTTTGCTAAACCGCTTGACACGGTGGCCGAAACGAAGCGGTTGTACCGGTATAGCTGCGGTGGCGCTACGTTTTCGACCAGGTCGACGACATTATCCAACTGTATCATCGCGCCGGTATTGCTTCGCACAAACATCGACTTCAAGTCTAACGGTGTGTTACGCTGTTGCCGGTTTATCTCGCCAATGATCTGATATTGTTTCCCGTTCATAAAAAAGTATCCCATGCGTTGCCCGCTCAAAGCATATTGCAAGGTTTGCGCAATGTTGCGCGTGCTGACGCCTAAGATGGATGCTTTATCTCTGTTTAATTCGATACGCATCTCCGGCTTGGTGAACTTCAGATTCACGTCCGACGACTGCGGCTGCAAGATAGCGCTCTCGTTGACTTTCTGCATAAAAGCGGGTAAGAACTCCTGTAGTTTTTCAATGCTCGGCGCTTGCAGCACATATTGAACGGGCATCCCGCCCCTCCTTCCTCCAAAGGTAGACTGTTGCTGTACGATACCCCTTGCCATTGTCTCTTTCCTTACTTCGGCATACACCTTATCGGCAACCTCCATTTGTGAGCGCACTCTGTCTTGGATATCAGGCAAGATAATTGACACATTCGCCATGGAAGAGCCAAAGGCGCGCGTGGTGATAAACTTCCGCTCGTAGGCAACCGAATCGGCAATATTCTCCAATTTTTCCGCAAAGTCGCGTATGAACTCAAAAGTAGCGCCCTCGTGCGCACGCACATTGATTGAGACCTGCGACCTATCTTCTAAAGGCGACAGCTCGGAAGGTATTTTCTGCCACAAATATACGATGGCATAGAGCAGTATTGCAACAACAGGAATAGCCGCCCATTTGTATTTCAGAAATGTATCAAGCGTGCCGGCATAAAACTTATTCAGCCATTCAAAGAAAGGCTCTGTTTTGCGGTACAGCCAGTTTTTCTTCTCGCGATGCCGCAGCAATTTGGTCGATAACATCGGTGAAAAGGTCAGCGCTGCAAACGCCGAGATAGCCACCGAGCCGGCAATCACGATGCTAAACTCGGTAAACAGCCGTCCGGTCATCCCTTGCATAAATACTATCGGGATAAATACGGCTATGAGTGTGATAGTGGTGGAGATGATGGCAAAAAATATCTCTTTAGAGCCTTCGATACCGGCTTCTTTCGGGTGCATCCCCCTTTCAATCCGGACATAGATATTTTCTGAGACGATGATAGCATCGTCTACTACCAGACCGACCGACAGGACAATTGCAAGCATCGTCAGAACGTTGATAGAAAAACCGGCTAAGAACATAACAAAGAAAGCTCCTACTAAAGAGACCGGTATGACGACAACCGGGACAAGCGTCACGCGCCAGTCGCGAAGAAAAAGGAATATTACAAGCACTACCAAGATAAAAGCGATGAGCATCGTTTCTTGCACTTCCTTGATAGAGGCACGTATAAATCGTGTATTGTCGAAAATCATTTCTATTGACACATCTTCAGGCAGGTCCTTTTTCAACTGTTCGACGCGTTTATACGCTTCGTTTGCAATATCAATATGATTGGCGCCCGGCTGCGGGATGATAGTGGTAATCACCATGGGTTCGCCATTACGTTTCATCAAACTTTTGATGTCTTCCGGCGCTAACTCGGCGCGTCCTACGTCTCTGAAACGGACGATATTGTTTTTGTTTTCTTTGATGATCAGATTATTGAACTCAAGCGCTGTGGTCATCAGCCCCATGGTACGTATGGACAGCTCGATGGTATTGCCTTCGATACTTCCGGAGGGCAGCTCAATATTTTCGTTGTCGATGGCGTTTTTAATATCTAAGGGTGTAACGCCGTAACCGGCCATCTTGAGCGGGTCTAACCATAACCGCATAGAGTACCTTTTTTGTCCCCACAGCTCAACAGCGCTCACATTTTGTATCGTCTGCAAGCGCTCTTTGACAGTAAGCTCGGCGACCTCTGTCAGTTCCATTAAATTACGCAGCGAGCTGCGGACGCCTATTTGCAAAATAGGGTTCGCATCGGCATCGGCTTTGGCCACGGTAGGCGGGTCGCAGTCGCGTGGCAAATAGCGTTGTGCACGTGATACCTTGTCGCGTACATCGTTAGCCGCTGTTTCAAGGTCGACCGTTAGCTCAAACTCAACAGTGATACGGCTCGAACCCTGACTGCTGACGCTGCTAAGCGACCGAATGCCGGGTATGCCGTTGATA
>CAYUAK010000250.1:0-2006 GCA_964442765.1 uncultured Tannerella sp.
CGTCGAAAATCTGGCAGGTTCAGTGGATTTAAAAAATCCTTCCGGAAACCCCGTGTTCATCTCCACTACGGTCGCGCCTTTCCTGGTAGCCGTCCCGATGACCAATCAGGACGGGTCGGGTTGGCTTACAGATGTGCATGTATATCCCAAAAGCGAGCAGCTGAGCATTTCAAAGGCAGTAAACGTCGATCTTAACCCAGCCAAAACCAGACCAGTTGTCGTAGGCGATTTGGTCGATTATACGCTTACAGCCTCTGTCCCGGGAGATATCGCAACCGGCAAAAAGTACGAGATCACCGACCTAGTGGATAAAGCTCTTAACATCGACGAAAAGGATGTCGAAGTTTCTACAATTGATGACGCCGGGTTAACCGATAAGGAAGACTACGAAATAAAAATAGAATACGATGAAGAGACCGGCGCCAGCAAACTGACGGTATCCTTCAAAGGGTCCGGGCTTTCAAAGCTTGCCGACAAGACCAGCGTAGTGGTGGAATATGAGTGCGAGGTAAACTCCATAATCCTGGGTTATCCGGACTACACCATATCCAACACCGCGGAAGTGGAGTTTACCAATGCGGCTAATAAGAAATTTGAAGCCGAATCAGAGACAATCTACATCCACACCGCGGCCATCGAGATTACTAACAAAGACCAGAACGGCGCTGCTTTGAGCGACCCCGAGTTCAAGATTGCAACCAGCGAAGAGAACGCAAAGAATGGCTACTTTGTTCGTCAGGATCCAATCACCAAAGAGCTGATCGACTACGGAATGCCGGGATGGGAAAGCTTAACAAGCGTTGACGACTATAAGATCACCTCTAACGGCTTTGGCAAAGCAACATTCAAAGGGCTCAGAAACTTCGGGAAAAGCGAAGAAAGTGGCGGGGGCGGAAAACGCGACTGGCAGACTTACTTCATTGTGCAGACCAAGGTCCCCGCGGGTTACAACCTGCTCGCCGCGCCGAAGGAAGTGACATTTGCCGGCGATGAGATAAACTATACATACAAGTTAGAGGTCCAAAACTCCCAGGGTTTCCTCCTGCCGAATACCGGCGGCGTAGGCACGATGATGTGGATGATTGCGGGTATCACGCTTATCGGCGTCGCGAGCCTGATTGTTATTACAAAAAGGAAAAAGGCTGCCGAAAACTATTAAATAATTTTGTAATAAATAAATAATTGATTCAGGGCCGTTGTAACAAAGACGGCCCTTTGTTATGCAAAAGAAGCATTTTTTAGAATGTGGTGTTTCAATCTCCACATTGTGGGTATTAATAATATTGCTGGAGCTTCTTGTAGCACAGCGCGGGGGATCTGATATCAAACGGATATCGGACGGAAAAAAGAAAGGGGTGCATAAGCTGGGCAAAAAGAGAATGAAGTAAGACGAAAGTAAGACGAAAGTAAGACGAAAGCTAAAGATTTATCAGGATTTATTAGCAAGCAAATTTTAAGAAGAGAATTTTAGGAGAAAGAAATTATGAAAAAGCAAATTAAAAAAACCATTTTGGCCATCTTGACGGCAGCAATGCTGATGGTTCCCTTTATCACCATGTCCGCGTTCGCGGCAGAGGCGCCGGAAGAGACAGCCCCGGGAGGGCTTCCGCCTACTGAAGGGAATCTGTACATACATAAATATATCGGCGAAAAGATAGGCAGCAACCCCCATGACGGCACAATGCTGAGCGACACCGAATTGACAGGTCGTACCGCTGCCAATAATGTTGTATACAACCTGTATTTGGTTGGCGGGCCTATCGATGATCCTGACGGTGACCTGCCGAAGGTTCCGCCAATCGGTGTCTATACGATAAGCAAATCACCTCTGAAACTTATTGTAACCGTTGGAGGAAACAATATCGAATATTCGCTGGAAGTGCCAAATACTGCCAGTATTACAACTGGTGTAAGCGGGACTCCCGGCGTTGCTGTAGCAACAGACCTTCCCCAGGGGATTTATGTTGTTGAAGAGGATTTGATAGCTTCACAGGAGGAAGGCGTTG
>CAYUAK010000251.1:0-32265 GCA_964442765.1 uncultured Tannerella sp.
AGTCTCCTACGGAGACCTGGGTGGCACATCTACCCTGAGTGACGCTTCGCTTACTCAGGGTTATCCATGTCAGTCTCCTACGGAGACCTGAGTAGTTACAAAAACAGAAGTAGTTGGCATTTCGGTAATTTAAAAAAAAACCCTACCTTTGTGCGCTTAAAACGTAAAAAATTATGTCGGCAGCAAAAGCAGATGATACCCGAAAGGTTACTACTCATCGACTTATCGAAATGAAACAGCGCGGTGAGAAGATATCCATGTTGACAGCCTACGAGTATTCCATGGCTAAGATTATTGATAGCGCGGGGATGGATGTTATATTGGTAGGCGATTCCGCCTCGAATGTAATAGCAGGAAATATGACCACATTGCCTATTACGCTTGACCAGATGATTTACCATGGCAAGTCGGTAGTGAAGGCCGTCAAACGCGCTTTGGTTATCGTTGACCTTCCCTTCGGGACGTATCAGGGTAACTCCAAAGAGGCGCTTGCATCCGCTATTCGGGTGATGAAGGAAACGCATACCGATTGTATCAAGATTGAGGGTGGGGCAGAGATCAAAGAATCGGTCGTCCGTATCCTGAGCGCCGGTATCCCTATCATGGGGCATCTTGGGCTTACGCCGCAGTCAATCAATAAGTTCGGTACGTTTGCCGTCCGTGCCCGCGATGAGGTGGAAGCCAATAAGCTCATCGATGATGCACATCTGTTGGAGGAGTTTGGCTGTTTTGCTATCGTCTTGGAAAAGATACCGGCCCAGTTAGCCGCAAGGGTAGCAAAAGAGCTACGCATACCGGTCATCGGTATTGGGGCCGGCGGGGGCGTTGACGGACAAGTGTTGGTAATGCACGATATGTTAGGTATCAACCAGGATTTTTCGCCACGTTTTCTGCGTCGCTATGCGAATCTATTTGAGGTTATTACTAACTCCGTCCAATCATATATCAAGGATGTGAAGACCGGTAATTTCCCTAACGAAAAAGAACAGTATTAAATTAATTGAGAATTGAGAATTGAAAATTATTATCTCTTAATTCTTAATTCTTAATTCGTAATTGAATATACTATGGCAAAAGAAATTAAAGAATTGACCTCGCGGAGCGAGAATTATGCGCAGTGGTATCAGGATTTAGTGATAAAAGCAGACTTGGCGGAGAACTCTGCTGTGCGCGGATGTATGGTCATAAAGCCCTACGGATATGCTATTTGGGAGAAGATGCAACGTGCATTGGACGATATGTTCAAGGCATCAGGTCATCAGAACGCCTATTTTCCGCTACTTATTCCTAAGTCGTTCTTGAGCAGGGAGGCCAGCCATGTAGAGGGATTTGCCAAAGAATGCGCCGTTGTGACCCATTATCGTCTCAAGAGCGACCCTGATGGCAATGGGGTTATTGTTGACCCAATGGCTAAGTTGGAAGAAGAGCTGATTATCCGTCCTACCTCCGAGACGATTATCTGGAACACGTATAAAAACTGGATTCAGTCTTACCGCGACCTGCCTATCCTGATAAACCAATGGGCTAATGTGATGCGTTGGGAGATGCGTACCCGTTTGTTCCTGCGAACCGCCGAGTTTCTGTGGCAGGAAGGACATACGGCGCATGCCACCCGTCAGGAAGCCGAAGAGGAGACGTTAAAGATATTGGATATATATGCCGATTTTGCTGAGAACTTCATGGCTATACCTGTTATCAAAGGGATTAAGACAGCCAGCGAGCGTTTTGCCGGCGCTTTGGAAACCTATTGCATTGAAGGTTTGATGCAGGACGGTAAAGCCTTACAATGCGGTACTTCTCACTTCCTCGGACAGAATTTTGCAAAGGCTTTTGATGTGAAATTTATTAACAGAGAGAATAAAGAAGAGTTGGTATGGGCCACTTCGTGGGGTGTTTCTACGCGGCTGATTGGCGCGTTAATCATGACCCATTCGGATGATAACGGGCTGGCGCTGCCTCCCAACCTGGCGCCTTTTCAGGTGGTTATCGTACCTATCTATAAAAATGAGGAACAACTATCGCGGCTTAATGAAAAAGCCTCCGTTATTATGAGCCAACTGAAAGCGCTGGGTATCACTGTTAAGTATGATAATGCAGATAACAGGAAGCCGGGATGGAAGTTTGCCGAGTATGAGCTGAAAGGCGTACCGGTGCGTTTAGCTATGGGCGCCCGCGACCTTGATAACGGGACTATTGAGGTGGCGCGTCGTGATATGTTGACCAAAGAAACCGTTCCGGTTGAGACTATTGCTGGCTATGTAAAAGACTTATTGGCGGCTATTCAGCAAAACTTGTTCCAAAAAGCCTTCGACTATCGCACTTCCGTCATGCGACCGGTGGATTCTTACGAAGAATTTAAAGTAGAAATCGAAAAAGGAGGCTTCCTAATGGCGCATTGGGACGGCACATCCGAAACCGAAGAGAAGATTAAAAACGAAACGAAAGCAACCATCCGTTGCATCCCGTTGGCTGGCGACCCAACTCCCGGCTATTGCATGGTTACCGGTAATCCGTCCGCTCAGCGCGTTATCTTTGCACGCGCCTACTAAACCACTCCTGCTTTGAAGCTGTGTCTGCCGACAGGCAGGGGGGCAGGGGGATGTCTTTTATTACCACCACTAAATTGAAATATGGAACTTAGAACCTATAAATACCCCGACAGAGCAGTCTGGGAATCCATCCAAAAGCGACCAGAGTTGGATGTGACAGCCTTGTTCGGCTTGGTTCGAACAGTTTTGGACGAGGTTAAAACAGGCGGCGATGCGGCTGTCAGGCGATATGTAGAACGATTTGATATGGTTCGCTTAACTGATTTGCGGGTTTCAGAAGCAGAACTATATGAAGCCGAAGCGTTGATTACTGACCAATTGAAGCAAGCCATTCAGCAGGCATATCATAATATTTATAAGTTTCATGCCTCCCAATTATTCGGTGAGCTAACGGTTGAAACGATGCCCGGCGTTATTTGCAGGCAGAAAGCGGTAGCCATCGAAAGGGTAGGGTTGTATATACCGGGGGGGACGGCCCCTTTGTTTTCGACTGTTTTAATGCTGGCTGTTCCGGCACAGATAGCTGGCTGTCAGGAGATAGCGATTTGTACGCCGCCCGGCAGGGAAGGGAAAGTGCATCCGGCTATTTTATATGCTGCCAAGATGTCCGGCGTCAGCAATATATATAAAGTAGGTGGTATTCAGGCTATTGCCGCAATGACGTATGGGACAGAAAGCATTCCGAAGGTATATAAAATATTCGGGCCAGGAAACCAGTATGTGTTTGCTGCTAAACAGCTTGTCAGTTTGACAGAGGTGGCGATTGACATGCCAGCCGGTCCATCGGAGGTGGCTATCTTAGCCGATGTTTCGGCTAATCCTGCTTTTATAGCGGCCGACTTCCTCTCGCAGGCCGAGCATGGCGCCGACAGCCAGTCGGTGTTAGTGACTGTCTCAGAATCATTGGCATCGCAAGTGGAAAAAGAAATAAAGAAGCAATTGGAGCAGTTGCCCCGTCGCGACTTGATAGAACAATCGTTAGCGCACAGTTGCTTTGTCATTTTGGCGGATGAGGATGAAATGATTGATTTTATCAATCGATATGCGCCGGAGCATCTGATTATACAAACATCAAATTATAAGGTAATTAGCGATAGAATCGTAAATGCTGGCAGTGTTTTTTTAGGGCCATATACGCCCGAAAGCGCCGGTGATTATGCTTCGGGTACGAATCATACCTTGCCGACAAAAGGGTATGCCAAAATGTTTAGCGGCGTTAATTTAGACAGTTTTACTAAAAAAATAACTTTTCAGGAAATCACAAAAGAAGGGTTGGAGGCTATTGGTCAGACTATTAAAATCATGGCAGGCGCAGAGTTGTTAGAGGCACATAAACATGCTGTAACGGTTCGTTGCAGTCATTAAGATTGTGTATCAACGGCATCCTGTCGTTGCGATTAGTCACTGGTGCGTCCACAAAGAAGTTAGAAATGACAAATGTATTTGTAGATTTTTCAATTTTCAATTAATATTCGTACCTTTGCGGCTTGTTTTATTTAAAAAAATTAATAATTTCACTTTATGGAAAACGTAATTTATTGTGTATTAGCAGCGTCATTAGTAGCGCTTGGGTTTGCTTATTACTTTTTTAGAGAAGTAATGAAGGAGAGCGAAGGTACTGACAAGATGAAAGAAATTGCTTCGTATGTTCGCAAGGGAGCGATGGCTTATCTGAAACAACAGTACAAAGTGGTCTTTATGGTATTTCTGGTACTTGTTGCATTTTTATGTGTTCTATCTTATGTGCTTGAAGTGCAGAACGGTTGGGTTCCTTTTGCCTTCCTTACTGGCGGGTTCTTTTCCGGTTTGGCAGGATTTCTTGGCATGAAGGCAGCCACTTTTGCTTCGGCTCGTACTACTAACGCCTGCCGTCGTTCGCTTAATAGTGGTTTGAAAGTGGCATTCCGTGCCGGTTCAGTCATGGGTTTGACTGTGGTCGGTTTAGGATTGTTAGACATCTCGCTATGGTTTATTATTTTGAATAAGTATTTATTGGCATTTCATCCTGATCCAGCTTCGGTTAGCTATTCGCAAAAATTGGTTTTCATCACTACGACGATGTTGACATTCGGAATGGGTGTGTCCATTCAGGCTTTGTTTGCTCGCGTGGGTGGTGGTATTTATACAAAGGCTGCCGATGTAGGTGCAGACCTTGTAGGCAAAGTTGAAGCGGGTATCCCTGAAGATGATCCGCGTAATCCTGCCACTATTGCCGATAACGTAGGCGATAACGTAGGCGATGTAGCCGGAATGGGTACCGACTTGTATGAGAGTTATTGCAATGCTATTTTGGCATCTGCCGCATTGGGCGCTGCCGCATTTTTCAAAGTGGGGCCTGAGATGCAATTAAAAGCGATGTTTGCGCCTATGTTAATTGCAGCTTTAGGCGTTGTACTTTCTGTTTTAGGCATATTTTTAGTTCGCACCCACGAAGGAGCCGGCATGAAACAATTGCTTCGCGCGATAGCCAAAGGGGTGAATATTAGCGCGATATTGATTGCGGTGGGAACGTTTGCCATCTTTTATTTTCTGCAAATACAGAATTGGTTTGGCGTTTCCTGTTCGGTAGTTATTGGTTTATTAGCCGGCGTCATTATTGGTCAGTCGGCTGAGTATTATACATCTCACTCTTACAAGCCGACCAGGAAGGTTGCAGAGGCCGGCAAAACAGGACCTGCTACCGTTATCATTTCCGGATTAGGATTAGGGATGATGTCTACGGCTATTCCGGTACTTACGGTTGGTTTGGCTATTATGATGGCATTCCTTTCCGCTATTAATTTTGATGTTTCAGGTATGTTGGAAGCCAAAAACCTGAGCCTTGGTTTGTATGGTGTAGGTATCGCCGCTGTTGGGATGCTTTCAACGCTGGGTATCACATTGGCCACCGATGCTTACGGACCTATTGCAGATAATGCAGGCGGTAATGCCGAGATGAGCGGTTTGGAACACGAAGTGCGCAAACGTACCGATGTGCTTGATGCACTTGGAAATACAACCGCTGCCACAGGCAAAGGTTTTGCCATCGGCTCGGCAGCGCTGACCGGTTTAGCATTATTAGCTTCCTATATTGAAGAGGTTAAGATAGGGTTACACCATGCCGGTAAAGCCTTTATTGAAGTAATCATGCCTAATGGTCAGAACATGAAAGTGATAACTGAGAATGCTACGATCATCGACATCATGAATTATTATCAAATCAACTTTATGAATCCGAAAGCCCTTGTCGGCGTTTTCATCGGTTCGATGATGGTATTTGTGTTCTGCGGATTGACGATGAACGCTGTAGGACGTGCAGCCCAAAAGATGGTTGAAGAAGTGCGTCGTCAGTTCCGTGAGATAAAAGGTATCCTTACAGGCGAAGGCCAGCCGGATTATGCCCGTTGTGTAGCTATCTCAACCAAAGGCGCTCAAAGAGAAATGATGCTACCGTCGTTACTGACCGTTGCTGTTCCTATCATTACCGGTCTGATTTTCGGTGTAGCAGGTGTGATGGGTCTGTTAGTAGGCGCATTAGGTTCCGGTTTTGTATTAGCTATATTTATGGCTAATGCAGGTGGTGCTTGGGATAACGCCAAGAAGTATGTCGAAGATGGCAACTTCGGCGGCAAAGGTTCGGATGTACACAAGGCCAATGTAGTAGGCGACACGGTAGGTGACCCCTTCAAAGATACGTCCGGCCCGTGCCTGAATACGCTCATCAAACTGATGAGTATCGTAGCTATTGTGACAGCCGGCCTGACCGTCGCCTTTAGCCTTCTATAATGTGTAACAACGGCATCCCTGCCGTTGCCCCCTTGTGTAAAACAACGGCATCCCTGCCGTTGCCATTTATGAACAGCGAAGCATTTCCGGAAACATTAATTCCGGATTGCTTCGCGAGTTCACTTTTAAAAACTTACTAAAAACAACACCGCCGCCAATGAAAATAATAAGCTGGATAATCCTGTTTTTCTTGTTTTTGGGGAGCGCCATCGCTATAAAGGCAGACCGGCGTCCGGTAATCGGCATATCTGATACGCATCGCGACGATGTCAGCGCTGTTGTCCCGCGCTCATACGTAGATGCTGTATTGATGAATGGCGGCATTCCTGTTGTCATTCCTTTGATAAATGAAAACGACGAGTTAAACGAACTGCTTAACTCATTAGACGGCATTATTTTTACAGGCGGCGAAGATTTCGACCCTTCCTATTATAATGAGCGTCCCATACCGCAGATGGGAAGGGTCAATGCCTTACGGGACAAGTTTGACTTGCGACTTATTCGCCTTGCCGCCGAAAAAGGCGTCCCTATTTTAGGAATATGTCGGGGCGTTCAACTTATCAACATCGCATTTGGTGGTACGTTATATCAGGATTTGCCGACACAATACCGAGATAAGAGCATCCGTCATCGGCAGACACAATCAAGCACTGAAGCGTCGCATTCCGTTATAGTCGAGGATTTTACCTTTTTTTCGGATATAGTAAAAGAGCGGATGTTGTCGGTAAATAGCGCTCATCATCAGGCGATCAAGGATGTGGCTAAAGGATTTCGTATCGCTGGCAGGTCGCCCGACCAAATCGTTGAAGTGATTGAAAAAATTGATGACGAAAATTGGATTCTGGGCGTTCAGTTTCATCCGGAAATGCGCGTAACAAGAGATAACGCGATGTTACGTATCTTCCAACATTTTGTAGAAGTAGCAGGTAGCCGGACATTATTGGCGCGTGCTAACAGGCAGCTTGCTGTTTCGCGACAACAAATAGAACGAGAACTATTGCGTGAGTTGAATATAAACCGCACGCCGGCGACGACACTTCGGGTAGTTACTGATACATTATATATCAATAAGTTTGTACGCGACACAATCTATATAACTACCCCCGCAAAAATCGTCAGAACGCCGGCCGATACGGTATATATTTCTGTTCCGGAAACAAAGATTGTCTATATGCCGGCCGATACGGTATATAAATCCGTTCCGGAAACAAAGATTGTCTATCTGCCGGCGGATACGGTATATAAATCCGTCCCGGAAACAAAGATTGTCTATCTGCCGGCCGATACGGTTTATAAAACTATTTCTGAACCGCAGATTGTTTATGTAAGGGATACGATTTACTTTCCCCTTTCCGAAACAGTTAGTCAGGGAATAGCTGTGCTTGATACCGGAGCATTAAAAATGACTGTTTCAGATGCTGATAAGCCAGTTATGGTCAAACCGGATTCCATCATTCTGAAACCGGTTGAGTTGTTCAACTTACAGGAAGTCAGTGTCCCGATTATAGCCACCGATACGCTAATTTTTACGCCCGGCGCTGTAAGCAAACCGATTACAAAATCAAAGTCTCAATTGAAAAAGGAAGCCCAAGAAAAGGAAAAATCCGACAGTAAAGCGCCAAGCGCAAACGATAAACAGCGTAAAAAGGAGATAGCTGATGCCACCAAACGGTTGGAAAAAGAACAGAAAGAGAAGGATAAAGCAGAAAAGAAGTTGGAAAAAGAGAAGGAGAGGCTATCTAAACAGAAGCAGCGAGAGAATGCAAAATTAGATAAAAAGGAATTGAAGTTAAGAAAAAAACTTGGCATAGAAGAGAAAGAATGATATAGATACCCGCCTTGCTACTAATAAAGCAAGTTTGTAACTTGCATTTAAATCCATATAGTAAAAAAAATGAATAGAAAAAAAATTATTTGCGGATTAATTTACACGTTATTAGGTGTTTACTATGTCAGCGCTCAAACGTCGCAAAAACTTCCGGCTACCAATATCATCGGGACAGCTTTGAGTGTTGATTATTCGAATAATGCCTCATCAACAACGGTAAATACAAAAGCGAATGCTTTCGATGGCAAACTGAACACCTATTTTGCCTCTTACGAGAGAAGCGGGACGTGGGTAGGTTTAGATTTAGGGGAGAGACATGTGATAACAAAAATCGCTTACTGTCCGCGTAATGACTATGAAGGGGGTCCCAATCGATTGGTATTGGGCATGTTTGAAGGGGCTAACAGTCCGGATTTCGGCGATGCAATGCCTTTGTTCATGATAACCGACCTCCCTATGATGAACGTAATGACAGAGCAAACCATCCAATGTACAAAAGGTTTTCGTTATGTCAGGTATGTCGGCCCGAATGATGTGCGTTGTAATATTGCAGAAATTGAGTTTTACGGCTATAAAAGTGTCGGAAGTAACTCTTATTATTATCAGTTGTCCAATATTCCCACCCTTGTTATTACCACAACCGGCGCGTTAGAGATAACCAGCAAGGATAAATATATAAAAGGGATGATTACAATCATTAATTATCAGAACGATGGAACGGTCTATAGCGATAGCTTAGAAATCAGAGGCAGAGGACATGCCAGTTGGAATTTTCCTAAAAAACCGTATCGGATTAAATTGCAAACCAAAACCAATCTATTAGGCATGCCTGCCCGCGAAAAATCTTGGGTTTTAATCAATAACTATGGTGATAAAACGCTCATGCGTAATATGTTAGCTTATGAAATAAGCAAGCGTTTAGATATGGATTATACGCCGGCAGGAGTTCCTGTAGATCTGATTTTAAACGGCGAATATAAAGGAACTTATAACTTATGCGACCAAATTGAAGTAGCTCGTAATCGTGTGGACGTCGAAGAAATGACAAAAAATGACTTAACACTACCCAATCTTTCGGGTGGTTATATGTTGGAAGTGGATGCGTATGCTTATCAGGAAGTCGACTATTTTACTTCCCAATACAGACGTACTCCCATACGAGTACGTTATCCACAATGGGAGAATATTTCCCCCATTCAATTCTATTATATTTACAACCATTACACCTTAATGGAAATAGCCCTGTTTGCGAATAATTATAAAGACCCCTTGAATGGCTATAGAAAATATATTGATACAGAAAGTTTTATCCGTCATTTTTTGGTAGGCGAACTGTCCGGTAATACCGATACTTACTGGAGTACTTATATATATAAAAAAAGGAATGAAGATGTTCTTAGATTCGGACCTGTGTGGGACTTAGATTTGGGTTTTGATAACGACTGGCGGACGTACCCCATTAATTCTCATAGTCAGTGGGTATATGAATATGGAAGCACAGCTAATGGATTCAGGGAGGTTGTCAACCGTTTGTTTTCCGACCAATCTTTTGTGGACCAGTTAAAAGCCATTTATGCTCATTATCGGAGCAACGGATTGATTACAAAGGAATCCATGCAGGAGGTAATCAAAGATTACGCAAATTTATTATCACAATCTCAGCGATTGAATTTTATGCGTTGGAATATTATGAATTATAAAGTTCACGAGAATCCCGTCATTCATGGAAGCTATAGCGCTGAGGTTGAGAACGTTAGAAGATATTTAACCGCAAGAATCGACTGGATGGATAAAAAATTAGGTTATGACCCATCTGTAGATACGCCTGCGCCTCCAGAAGTCAATCCTGTTAAAGTTTATGCAAACGAAAATGCAGTTTGTATCGATGGCGTTATTGAACCCGTTCAAATTTCGATAATTGATGTGACCGGTAGAACGCTTGTCTACAAATTAATCAGTAATAATACTGTTTTTCCTATTCCAAAAGGCTTTTACTTCGTCACTATCAACGCTAAGACCGTTAAGTGTATTGTAAAATAATTCATTTCCCGTTAGGGATTCAATATTGAGTCCACTCCGGTAAAAAAAAAAGTTATACCACAAAGTACACAAAGAGATTTTACAAAGTGCACAAAGTGTTGTAATACAGACTCTTTTCTTTGTGTCCTTTGTGTTAGCTTTGTGTACTTTGTGGTTAAAAATACTTTTCGGAGTGGATTCAATATTTGTAGAAAATATTCGGTATTCCTATCCTCCTCCTCTCGCTTAAACGATAGCCGGCAGTATGTTTTTTTTATTTCAAAGAAAAGTAGTAACTTTGCAGTCCGAAATACGGTTCCGTAGCTCAGTTGGATAGAGCAACAGCCTTCTAAGCTGTGGGTCGTGGGTTCGAATCCCGCCGGAATCGCAACTTGAAAATCACTGAAAATCAATCCCTTGCACAAAAGCAGGGGCTTTTTTTTGCCTTTTCCGTAATATTTTTATTGAAATTTTCTTGTATTAGAAGGTTTTTTTTTTGCGTATCTTTGCAGCAAAATTTACAAATACCTTACAAAAAATTAAAACGGTTACAGCTTTGGCAAAGCGCCAGTGCTCCCGTCCCCGTGGCAGGCGGATGGTCAATTGCTTTGTTGCCATGACCGGATGGCAGCGATGTGGGCGGGGGTTGTGCCGCAGCAGCCTCCGATGATGTTGGCGCCGGCGTGAATGATGGACGGGATCAATACTTGTATTTGTTCGGGTGTTTCGGGGTAGATGATTTCGCCGTTACGGAGTTCGGGGAAACCGGCGTTGGCATGGACGATGATGGGGGTGTTTGGGGCGGCTTTGCGCATCTGCGCAACGATTTGTATCATGTTTGCCAATCCGTTGCCGCAATTAGAGCCGATGATATCGGCGCCTGCATCGACACAGGCTATTGCAGCTTCGGCGGGCGAGACGCCCATCATTGTGCGGAAGTCGTTTCCGCCGATTTTGTCGAAGGTGAACGTACAGATAACCTCTAAGGCGGTGTTTTCTTTAGCAGCTCGAATAGCCGTGATGGCTTCGTCGATGTCGCTCATGGTCTCGATACAAACTGCATCAGCGCCACCTGTTTCTAAGGCAATGGCTTGTGTTTTGAAAGCCTCGTAGAGTTCTTCTACAGTCACATCGCCTAAGAGAAGCATCTTACCGGTAGGGCCAACCGAGCCTATTACCCAATGATCATCGCCGGCTATCTCTCTTGACAGACGGGCAGCGGCCTCGTTTATTTCAGAGACGCGGTCGGTTAGACCGTAGTGTTCAAGTTTGAAGGAGGTGCCTCCAAAACTGTTCGTTTTGATCATATCAGCGCCGACATTGATATAACTTCGAGCGATATCCTGAACGCTATCCGGGTGGGTGATGTTCCATAGTTCGGGGCATTCGCCGGCTTGTAATCCTTTCTGCTGAAGGAATGTACCCCAAGCGCCGTCGGAAACAAGTATTTTCCCGGGTTGTATAACAGATGTAATGGTTGTTTTTCTCATTTATATTTAATTTTATTCTGTTTACTGTCTATTAGGGCGCGAATGTTTTTGGTTGTGACGCCCGGGGGCATGCCACCGGCGCATGAAAGGATAAAATGTGACATATCATGCAACTCATTTAGTAAGGCAGTGGTGGCCATGCTAACCTGTTCGGGTGTACCGGCAGCCAGGACATCGCGAGGGGGGATACTTCCTAAAACGGTCAGTCTATTGCCGGTTGTTTCTTTGATCCAATTGACATCCTTTTGAACACCCGGGTTGAACAGGTTGACACCCATATCGGGATAATGTATGACCGAAGCTGCAAAATCGGCATCGTTATGAAACAGCTTGACAGAAGCCGGCGCTTCGTCGTAAATCTCTTTGATATAGGGGAATCCGAAGGTCAGGAAATCATCTTCGCCGATGAACCCAACGATGTCGTCGAGCATCATGATACCGTTTATAGATGGGAAGGTCTGTCGTTGCAGTGCGTGCCAGCGTTTCAGGAAATCGGTGATGATGCGCATCAGACGATGTATCCTTTCGGGTTCTAAGATTAGGGCCATCATCAGTTCGGTAGCGCCCATCAGGAAGGAGGCGATATTAAGTGGGCCGCGTGATACGGAAAACCATATCCGGTGTCCTGCCGCTTCGATGGCAGGCTGCGCATTCACTAAACGGTTGAGCATAAAGGGTAACAGACCGGCTGTTTCGGGGTCGGGCGTTATCATCTCGTCGATGTCTTCCGGTTTTTTGATGATTTTATCGGCGAAAGGGAACTCGTTTTTCCAAAAGACACACTTAGCACCGAAAGCAGATGGTTCGGTACACATCCCATATTCGCTCCAAAAGCCGGGGAAGAACATTACATTGGGGAAGGTTTCAAGCGCCGACAGGTTGGCTTTGAGCCATAGCGCATCGCTTGTAAAATAGTCGAGGATCGAGATGCCGTACCAGTTAGGTAACCAGGGGCAGTCGATGATAAAGCCAACCGGTATTTCGGAGGCAGGTTTACCGTTTACAACATCAATGAGGTTTTTCCATTGTATGTCAGTCATAATATAATAATTTAAAAAATTTGTAACATCCCCTTGCCCCCATTTTTCTTCACTTCGTAAAGAGACACATTTGTTCCGCAAGCGAACATTCCATTGAATAATAATTATTGTGTCGTTTTACGAAGTGAAACAAACAGACACAATGTCTGATTATTAACACTAAGGAACGTTGATTAATTATTATAGGAACGTTCAAAGGGGGAATTAAAGAGGGAGTAAGAATAATAGGCCGTAAATGATGGGAATGAGCAGGCCTATCAACAAATACCATTTTCCGGAGCCTGCTATTCCTCTTTTCCCTTTAACCATGAACAAGCCTGTTAAGGCTAACAGGATAAGAGAGCCGGCGTAGAAATCGGCTACCGGACTCCAGCCTTTCACCTTGTTATAGTGGAGGCGGTTTATCCAATGAACAAGGATGCGTTTTTTATGCCTTTCGTAAGACAGGCTGCCGGTGGAGGCATCATAGAAACCTATCCCGCTTTCTAAGAACACCCTGGAACGGTTGTCGTCAATACGAAGGATGCGGTTCAGGGGGGGCAGTTGTTTATCTTTTTGCCAAGCGGCAGTCAGCTCGTCGGCGGTCAGGTGTTTTGGAAATTGGAGCGTTTTTTGTTCGGTTTTAAAAGCGGGGTCTTTAGCGCTTAGGTGGTTGAGGAGGATGCCAGAGATGGCATAAACCAATGTGATACCCACTACCAAGAAACCAATATCCCGATGGAGGGTGCGTATGAGACGCGATAAGATGTTTTTTTTTGCCACGTTCTTCTTTTTACGAAGTGAAAAAAATCACGAATAATTATTGGGATTGCTTCGCAAGGGGGCAACGGCAGGGATGCCGTTGTTACTTTACAACGTTGTATTTTTGGCCTTCCATGTAATACATGACATAGTAGTCTTTACCTCGGTCTTTCATCCATTGGCGCATTTCGCTGATGTTACTCAGTTCGGTAGCGCAGGTTTCGGCCATGCCTTCTTCTTTTTCGAGTTTCTTATAGGCTGTTTCCGATTCGTTGATGGTCTCTTCGCTTAGGCGATATTCTTTGAGTACGCCTGTGACCGCTAATTTTGAACCCACTAATTCGGGGCTAAAAGTTTCTATTTCGCCGTCAGCCATGATTTGAAAAGATACTTTTTGTGATTCGTCTACGATAAAACATTTTTTGCCTGAATGTTTACAGGTGTGGGTGACAAATCCTACCACCGTTACGGTAGAATCCACTTTTTGTTCGGCTACTGCAAGCAACTTATCGACGTCGAAAGTAGCAGCAGAGGCCTCAACTGTTTTGGTAGAACCCGAACACGAAAATAGGGATAATGTTAATGCTGAAAATAGAAATAATCGTTTCATATAGTTTATTTTATAGAATGAATAATTTTAGTTGTTTCAACTGTGAGTTGTCGAATGATTACATCCCCCTGCCCCCCTGCATTTCCTGCCTGTAGGCAGACACGTCGGCAGACACGGCTTCAAAGGGGGAATAAGAGTTAAATTCTTGTCAGTTCGTTGATGTCGACGCTGTCGATATCTTCTGGAGCTTTTTTCTTTTTTTGTTTCCATTTGGCGGGTTGTCCTTGCAACCTTTTCTTGGCTTCGCTTTTCTTTTGATTGATTTTTTGCATTATTTTACTTTTAGCCATTGAAAACAATTTTTTGAGTAACTTCAAGAAAATCAATGCAAAGATACCAATTCCGACGCTTAGCAGGATGTTATTTTTAACAAAATTTATGACGCCGCTGAAGGGCTTTTGCTGGTCTTTCAGTTCGTCTATTTTTTTGACGGTGAGTGTATGGGCTATTCTAAACTTTGAAAACTTATCATGTATAGATTCATCTATTAACAGGATATCTGCATAGCCTTTTTCCCAGAAGTCCACTTTGTCCTTCATGGCGTCGGCTATGGTGATTAGCGAATCGATGGTCATTTCATCTACTTTTGTTCTTTTATCCGCCAAAAGTTCGTTCACATTGAGTTGTAGCGTGCCTACTTCCTTGTTTCTTTCGGTAATAAATGAGTTAAGTAAAGCGGTACGTTGTTCTCTTTCAGCAGCTTCAGCTATTCGTTGAGCTTCTATGCGTTGTGCTTCTCTGATTCTTTCGGCCTCTTCGGGGTCAGTTTCGGTTGCAGCGTTAGCTTTTCCGCCTCCACCGCTGCCTCCTCCACCGCCACTGCCGCTTGCTGTTGCTCCGCCTGCGGTGGCATTACCTCCGGCGGCGGCTGTTTGGGCTGTTGGCGAAGACGGGTCGGGAATTTCAAAAATAATCCGGACGCGGGCTTCGTCTTCGATGGTCGTTTTCTTCTTGTCGGCTGATGCCGTATAGAAAACGAGGCGCAAAATAACCTTTTCTCCCGGCTTTGCATTCGTGAAGAAAGTCACTTGTGACTGTCTTTTAAGTTCTTCCCAATCCTTGAGGTTAAAACGTGTACCGTCTTCAAAGAACGGTTGCAGTTCTTTAAAGCCTTTCACTTCAAGCGTAACGTCTCTTTTTTTCAGGTCTCTTGTTAATTGGCTAACGTTCTGTTTCTTAAGAAATAACCACAAGGTCTTTTCGGTTTTGGTTTCAAAAAACTTTTCGCTTTTGTCTCCGATAGTCATAATCCACTCATTATTGGTTGGGCCGGCATTTTTCGGCTCAATAGTCAATAACAGGTTACCGATAAGGTTGCCGCTTTTGGTACTGTACAGCGCTTCCTTTTTCGCGTATGCCTGCCCTTGTGCTGAGTGAGAAACACAAACCCCGCCCAAGCCAAGCAGGAAGATGAACCATATGATTTTCGAACTATGCATAGTTTAAATGATTATTAATGAATGATTTATCCCGTCGTTTAATCCTTTACTATATAAAATAAACCCTGCAAAATTACAATTTTTTTTTTAATAAAGAAGAAAACGGGGAAAAAACTCTGTGTTAATAGACCCGTTATTTTTCGAAATTATTTATTGGTAGCCCCTCTTGTCGAAAGTCAGTTCGTTGGACTGGCGGAGTTCCTGTTTCAGTACGATATTTGAGAAGTTAAATGCTTAAAAAAAGCAGATAATCGTTAAGGGCAAAATAACTTCTTTGTCCAGCCGGAACTTCCACATACAATTATCGGCGTACCTTTTGACAGGTTTATTGGATAACCGACTTTCCCTTCCGCTTTTTGGAAGTGGAACAGTAGAACGCCGGCGGTTGAGAAGGCTTGTACCGTTTCGGCGCTCTCGTTTGCTATAAATAACGTACCGTTATGGATGGAAGCGACCGTTTCAGGGAAAAGTGTTGGTGTGTCATTGGCTGTCGGATTGATTTTTAAAGCGAATTGAATCCCCATACCGGTGCACTGTGTGTTAGTCGTTACATAGTCGGCGTTGAGGGAGGGATTGACTTCAACAGTTCCATTTTCCCCGCTGATATGTGTTTTCCAGGCTGCAAGACTAGCATTTGACAAGATACTCCCCGGGCGGTTATCCGAAAAGGTAGCGCTTTTACCGGCAATATAATAGCAGTTATCGTGCATAGTTGGTTTGCCGGATAAGGCTGACATACCGCCAAGATCATTGGAATAGCGAATATCAATCATCAGATTTTTGCTTGTAGAAGGCTGGCTTACAATATTATGATGAAAACTTGGATTGACGTTAGCCGGACGTCCTGCTTTTGGGTCCCAATCCTGATAGCTAAGACCAAAGTAAATGGGACTGTGATATTTAATCGTACCTTCACAGAGCGCGTTAACCACCGTGTTGTTATACACCTCAGCATCTTTGGAAGCGTAAAAGCCAATACCTTCCCATCCTGTGTTAATGATCAGGTTATTACGTACAATAGTCCTGATACATTCATAATAATTCGGATTAACAGTAAGGTCGAAAAAATCAGGGCTTGTATCAAAAGCAACGGCTATACCGGCTCCAAGACAGTTCTCAATACGATTATTTTCAAACAATATGTCGGTTGCGCCTCCTTTGGCGTAAAGTCCGATGTTTAGGTCATGCATATAACAGTTTTGCACCTTCATATTGTGGCTGTTAACGTTGTCAATAGCCTCTCCGTGCGCTTCTCCATTCTTCCATTTGGTTGTTCCTAATTCAGCTCGTCCCGGATTATAAATTTCGCAAAAACGAACTGTGATGTTATTGCAAAGCGGTTTAACTTTTACTACTTCGTATCGGGAATCATGCAGTTTACAATCCTCGATGATGATATTAGACGCTCCACTTCTGTCGGCTTGCCCCCAATCCCATTTCGTTTCCGTACAAACCGCATAAAATCCTCCTGAAATATCGAGACTTTGTAATTTACAACCTGACGCATTCGGATCGAAACGAACTGCCGACCTTCCATCGTTTTGGTCTTGGATATTCGCGGGAAAGGGTAAATTAATAAACGCCCATTCGCCTTTTCGCGATTTGATAGTGATGTTAGGTGTCCGAACACGAACTTCGTTTCCGTCACTATATGTACCGCTACGCAAAATAATTGTGGCGCCGGAAGTGGCTTTGCCCAAAGCGGTACTGATGCTTTTGAATGGCGCTCCGATAGAGCCGTTCCCCGTTTGGTCGTTTCCGTTGGGCGCGACATAGATACCGTTTGCCGGGTCATCGTGGATACTTCCACGTGGTCCAATGTATTCCACTGTTTGGGCATATCCTGATAAGGTTATCAAACAAATAATAAAAGTAAAAATATTTTTTTTCATATCATAGCGGGTGTTATTTTTGTACAATTAGTTTGCCGGTGGAAATGTTGTTGTTGGTTAATACTTGAATGATATAAATCCCATTTGCGAAATTTGCAGTACTGATGGTTGTTTCTTCTCTACTGATTACCGCATTGTAAACCTTTCTACCAATGATGTCGAAAATCGCGACACTTGAACCGACAGGCAAATGACTGATGGTTACACTTTCTTTTGCAGGGTTAGGGCTTATGTTCCATAAATCCTGCGCTATCGTTTCATTTCCTGTTGTGCCGCTTTTGCTTGCCTCGGCGGTGTTCCCATAGCGACCCATATTGATGCGACCGCCATTTGGCTGGGGTTCTTTCGAGTAATTGGAAGCCGGATTCCCCGCATCAATCGCGGGACTGTGTACGGCGTCGTTGACAAATTGTCCGGTCGAAGGGTTATAACGTCCGCTGGTCGATTTCTCGTGAAAATCACCGCCTGTGGCATTGGCAAACAAAGGATCGGACGAAATGTTTCCTGTACCTGTGTATCCTTGCTGCGTGAGCGTGTATGCGACGGTCAATTTTGCACGCGACTGTCCATCTTGGAGAAATGCAAAATCCTTTCCGTTGTTCCAAAAGATGCAGTTTTCGACCGCTGTGATACTCCCCTGCACAAGCAATGCTGCTTCACTAGCGTTAGTCGAGTTGCCCCAAATGGTGCAATTGAACATGTTCAATGTCGAAGGATTTTTATTCCCGTCGGCATCAACATATATCGCCGATCCGTTATTTTTTGTTTTATTGTTGTATAACAACTCGTTTTCCATTCGCGCGGTTGCTCCATCGTCTATGAAAACCGCTCCGCCGGCTGTTGGCGCTGTATTGTTAAGATATGTGTTGTACGACAAAGTAACCGTCGTAGAGGCAGTGCCGTCGGCAAAAACCAAAATTCCGCCACCCCAGCCCCAGCCGTAATTAACATCCGGCCCTGCACCGATTACGTTTCCATCGAAAACATTACGGGTAACCGTTCCATTTCCACGAACTTGAACGCCACCAGCGTGGTCAGAATAACCTGTGTTCTTTTCAATAAGGTTATCGGCAATAAGGAAATCGGTAAATCTATTCGACGTTGGAGAGATAGCTGCGCCTTTCCCCGCCTTGTTGTTACGAAAAATGTTGTTTTGAATAGTCACATTTGTCCCGTCAATACTTATTCCTCCACCCACTGAGGTGTTCTGTGTTCCATTGTTTTCGATGATGTTGTTTTCAATTGTGATGTTGTTCAGAAGACCCTGGCCATCCCCCGACAGTTCAATCCCGCGTTGACCGTTGCGGATAGTGAAACCGCTGATTGCCAACGAACCCGCAACTTGCTTGGTGACTTTGACTTTAATACAAGGCGCCGAACTTGTTCCATTGATGATCGTTACATTCGCCTGCGGATTTGAAGAGCCGTAATTGCCGCTACCCGCAAAACCGCCGAGTAACTGCACTTTTTTCTCCTCAATAGTCACGGCTTCGGAATAAGTTCCCTTGGCCACTTTGATAATGTCGCCATTGGCGGCTGCGTTAATCGCCGCCTGAATGGTCTTGTAGGGGCTTGAAGCGCTTCCGTTGCCGGAACTGCCTACACTGCCGTCCACACAAATTTGGTTTTGGCTGAATGCTGCCAAGTAAACTCCTAAGAAACAAATTAATATTACATTTTTCATAAAATATTTATTATTAATATATTAAAAATATTTTTTCTGCAAATACCATCATTTGCAGATGCAAAGATAAATATAAAAATCCAAAGTACATTACAATAATTAAAATATGTAAAAATTTATAATTTTTCATGCGGGTTGAGTAGACAAGTCTACCTTAGGGGGTAAGGATAAAAAAACACCAGGAAAAGCATTTCGTTATTTGTACAAATACGAAAGAGGCTTTTCTGGTGTTAACACAGGTTTACCAAACGTAAATTTGGGTTACTTGATCGTTATCAAGGAAATAGTTAATTGGCGAGCTTTTGACTTTTGCCGAAGTAGCCAATATAGTAAGCGCTTCGTTTGCCGAATCAATGTTACTAGCCAACTTCACCCATCCTGTACCCACTACGCTCATCCAAGAATTGCGGGTTTCATTTACTGTAAACAATGCGCTTACTTTTTTGTTTTCGTTCCAGGCGCCTGCTCCAAAGCCCCCGTCAGCCGTTTCGTTGTAAGCTGATGGCGGGTTTATGGTGGGAACGGATTCAGTTCCGCTTGTCGCAGATAAATTGTTTTTAGTTTCTACTTCTAACGACGGAACGCTTGCTTTTGTTTCCTCTGCTTCAACTTGAGCTATTGGAGGAGTTTTTAAAGGTTTTTGCATAATTTTTTTTTTAAAAAGTTCATAATTAAAACACATACACTTGCTGAATAACGCCATTTGCAAAAAATAGATCAACATTTGAATTGGTAGTTTTTGCTGAAGCCAAGTTCGTAAGCATATTGATGAATGCGACTTCATTGGCGTTGCCGATTTTCTGCCACCCATACCCGTTGCTGAGAAAGACCCATGCATTTCTGATTTCGTTGATAGCCCATAATCCTTGAACCTTCACGGCATTAAGAGTGAAGTTGTTCACAATACCGGTAGGTCCGTACACTTCTCCTTCGATACCGCATTGGCCGAAAGCGATTCTAAAGTAGCCGGATTCACCAAAATCGGCGCCCCAACTGTTTTTACAAATCCAATAACCGCCGGAAGCGCTATAGCCAACTATACATACGCAATGACCGCCCTTAGCCACGCCACTTACGTGTTTATAAACGCCTGATTTATAGTTGAAAAAGTCATCATAAACCGTATAACAGGCTTCTACTGGGCCTTTGGTGGCCACATATTCTTTAATGGCTTCGATACCATTAATTTTTGAATAGCCTGTTATTTTGGTTAGATGGCCATCCCAACCGGCTAATCTTCCGGTACAATTCTGGTCAACGTCCCTGTATGGATAATACGCTTCTTCTGTAACACCTTGTGTTTGGAAGAAATACAACGCCCTGTCGGGCGACCAGCCACTTACGCAATTACGCCCCTCTGATCTTGCGTGACAGAAAAAAAGATGAGCTTCTGAAAGGTCAATCGGAAAAGAAGCCCCACGTAAGATTTTGATTTGGCTCTCAACCGAAGCGCATGTACCAAATGCGACACAAGAGCCGCAACTTTTCTGGTCTCTTACTGCAGTCACGAAATTCCCATTATTGTTACGCCAGTCGATTGCCGCGGGCGCTCCAATACCGTCTACAGAGGATACAGCCTTAGCTGCTGAGTATTTCGCAAATGCTGCCGCACATTCCTGTTCCTGAGCTTCCAAACTCGGAGAACCCGGACCAGGCATATACCCGAGAAGACGTCTTTTATCATCTTCTGGTAGCTCTGAAAACACTGTTACACCGGCTTCCCATCCGGCGTTTGAACTGGCAATTGCTTCTTGAATTGCTTTAAGTTCTAATTTTTCTTTTGCCATTTTTCTTATTTATTAAATCTTGCCTACTCTTATACAGTTTTCGGCATCCCTGTTTTTTTTACGATGATGTTTGTTTTTTTTAATTAGCGCTGAACATGGGAGGTCAGCCCTCTTTTTGACCAGTATTTATTATCATTCTATTTAACTATAATTATTACATGAAAAGAATCCTCTTTTTCCTGTTTCCAAGGTCTGCCAAATGAAAAATGCAGTTCACTGATGCCTTCACCGATGACTTCGACAAAGAAAGATACCACACCACCGGCGCCAACTGCCTCAACCGACTTCCGGAATTTTTTTTCTAAAAAGTTCAGATGCTTATCGTTTATTGATTTGATTGCCCATACATATCCTGTGGTTGGGTTTTCTTCTAACTGTATTTCTATTACATCGCCTTTCTGGGCGAAAACATCTTTTCCTTTGAAGGTTTTATCTATTAGTATCATTTTTTTAATTTTTTAAAGTTCATATTTTAAAATACATACACTTGCTGAATAACATCATTTGCTAATATTAAATCGACATTTGAGTTGGTGGTTTTTGCCGAAGCCAAAGTCGTTAGCATATTGATGAGGGCGACGTCATTGGCGTTACCAATTTTCTTCCACCCATATCCGTTGCTGAGAAAGACCCAGGCATTTCTGTTTTCGTTGATAGCCCATAATCCTTGAACCTTCACGGATTTAAGAATGTTGTTGTTGTCGTTCACAATACCTGTTGGCCCGTATACTTGTGCCTCGATACCGCATTGGCCAAAAGCGATATTAAAGAAGCCGGATTCGCCAAAGCCGGTGCCCCAACTATTCTTACAAGACCAGTAACCTCCGGATGAGTTATAGCCAACAATACATACGCAGTGACCGCCGACAGATTCTCCACTCACGTGTTTATAAACACCTGACCTGTAGTTGAAAAAGTCCTCGTAGACCGAAATGCAGGCTTCTACTGGGCCTTTCGTTGCCAAATAATCTTTGATGGCGTCGATGCCATTAATTTTAGAATAGCCTGTTATTTTGGTAAGACGGCTATCCCAACCAGATTGTAGTCCGGTACAATTCTGGTCAACATCCTTGTATGGATAATACGCTTCTTCCGTTACCCCTTGTGTTTGGAAGAAATACAACGCCCTGTCGGGCCACCAGCCATTTCCGCAATTACGGCCTTCAGATCTTGCGTGACAGAAAAAAAGATGAGCTTCTGAAAGGTCAACTGAAGAAGAAGCGCCACGTAAGATTTTGATTTGGCTCTCAATCGAAGCTATTGTGCCAAATGCGACACATGAACCGCAATTTCCCTGATCTTTTACAGAAGTCACGAAATTACCATTATTATTACGCCAGTCGATTGCTGAGGGCGCTCCAATACCGCCTGTAAAGGAAAGAGCCTTAGCTGCTGAGTATTTCGCAAAAGCTACTGCACCCTCCTGCTCCTGAGATTCCAAACACGGAGCGCCTGGACCAGGCATATACCCAAGAAGACGTTTTTTTCCATCTTCGGGTAACTCCGAAAACAATGTTACACCGGCTTCCCATCCGGCGTTTGACCTTGCAATTGCATCTTGAATTGCTTTAAGTCCTAATTTCTCTTTTGCCATTTTTTTAAATTAAATTTTGCTTACTCTATACATACAGTTTTCGGCAATCCTGTTTTTTTGGATAAAATGTTTTGAAAAACGCCGCAAAGGTACGGGCATTAAAAATTCCCTGCAATCCTATAAATATATGAAATTTTGAATATCTTTAAAATATAGAAAATCAGCTTATTAACGAATAATTCATAAAATAATTGATGTTTCTTAACGAGTTAGTCGAACTAATCTGTTTTTTTATCCTATATTTAAATGATTGAGGTGTTTTTTTTAAAAAATGCAACGGCAGTGATGCCGTTGATTCACTAAGTAGTATGGCTTGTTTTCAGGGTAATATGTGTTCCGGCGTTTTTTTCGGACTGGATAGAAAAACGCATCCCGATTTGTGCTGCGCGACGCTTCATGTTGATAATGCCGTTACGGGAGCCACAAAGGGTAGGGTCGAAGCCACAACCGTTGTCGGTGATGTTGATTTCCAATTGTTTATGAACTATGTTGAAAACGACGGTCAATAACGTGCATCCCGAATATTTGACGGCATTATTGATGGATTCTTTGGTTATCAGATAGATATTGCGTCGTTGTTCCATTTCTAATTTCAAGGTATGGATAGCTTTGTCAATGTGCATATCGAAGGTGATGTTTTTCGATTCGCAAACTGGAATGGCATATTCGCGCAATCGTGTTACTAAATATGACAGCGAATCATTCTTCGGGTTCACCGACCAGATGATGTCGTCCATCGAGTTAAGCACTTCACGCGAATCAATCCCGATTTTATTTAACGCTTTTGTTAATTCGGAATCATAGTCTTTCTTTCTTACCATTTCACTGATCAATGAGATACTGCTTAGCGTTGAGCCTATCTCATCGTGCAGGTCGGAGGCAATACGCGCCCGCATCCGTTCAACCTTGATAACGTGACGCAAACGGTATCTATGAAAAGTGTATAACAGAGACAGTATTCCCATAGCAATGAGCGAATAAAACCATACGGTTTGGTAAAAAGCCGGTGTTATACGAAATGAAAGCGATGCGCCCCCATCGGTCGAATACACAGGTTCGCCTCTGCCAACTAGCGCCACTTGCACTTTAAATGTATAACTTCCGGGACGCAGGGAGGCATATTCAACAAACCCTCTGTCGGATAAGGCGCTCCAGTCAACTCCGGAGCCTTCTAATTTATACCGGTATCGGAGGTCGTTTACATTTTTGAAGGAGATAGCCGAATATTCAAATGTCAGGTTGTTATCTATGTGCGACAAATGGATGTTTTGTGTATTGGTAGAAAAATCCGAATGAGCTAATCCATTTACTATTAAATTGGTAATATAAACGTTGGGTTTACTTTCGGAGGTTTCTTTAAAAAGTTGATTTTGAGTAATGTACATCCCTTCTTCGGTCAAAAGGTACAGTTTATCTCCAATTTGTAGCGGATTTAATACCTGCCCTTCTATTCCTTCATTGATATCGATCTTATCCATTGATACCTCTCCGTCCTTATCGGTTTGCAGAACATTAATTCCTTTTTGCGACGAAATCCAAATTTTTCCCCCTTCGTCGCAAGTGATGTCCATTACAAAGTTATTCAAAAGACCGGTTGCTGTTGAATACAATTGGTAATCCTCTACGCCCTGGTTGTTTATTTTGAGCTTATAAACGCCTGTATGGGCTGAAGAAAACCACAGATTATCCTTATTATCAAACACTAAACGATAAATCCATGCGGTCACAAAGGCAGAATCGGCTTTGTTCGATTTATAGACGGTAATGCTATCAAACAGAAGCGTATGTTTATCCGGACGCGACAGAACCCCACGATACAGCCCATCCGTTAAGTCGCCATACCAATAATACCCATACTTATCGGGCTTCATCAAGAGGGGTCTCAACGAAGATGAATCGGGATGGTTGAACGTAACCGGCAAAAACTGTCCGTCGCAGTAATTATAAATTTTATTTTGAGAGGTAATCCATATCCCTGTTGTATCTGCACGAAGCGAATGTTGTTGGGTAATGTTATAAGCCGAGTAATCAACAAGCTTCCGTATTTTTCTTAAATCGGGAAAATCTTTGGTAGCCGGCAGTTGATAAAGGCCAGTTTGATTGGACATAATCACCTTGTCGTTGAAGATAGTCAAATGTCCAATGCCATTTTTTTCTAACGGCGTGCCGTTCAAAGAAACAGATTTCAACCGGTCGTCCATAAGGAGATGCAGTTGGCTGCGACTGTGTATCCAGATTCGTTGATACCTGTCAGGCATCATTCCATTGGCTTCCTTGAAACGTTTGCCGTTTTGAGCAATAGCATAATTATTGAAGTTTTCTATCATGTTGATGCCATTCTCCGTACCAAACCAGTAATTATTTTCCCTGTCTTGTATCATACATAACACAGTGGACGAAAGTAAACCGTTCTCCTGCGTGAGGTGGATGGTAATCGAGTCTGCTTGTGTCTGGAAGGCGCCGTAGGTATTGGTTAGTATCCAAAGATTTGATGCGTTGTCCAAATAAAGATGGGTGATATACGTATTTCTTACTGCATCAAATGGTTGTTCAACGACATACTGGTTATCAGTCAGCCATCTTATTCGGTAATAACCCTGACTTGTAGCGACATGTAACGTTCCTGCATCATCAAAAAGAATTTTCAGGATAAATTTATTTTGCATTTCGGGCAGAAAAACCGGTTTATAATCCTCACCGGACAGTTGCAGTCTCCCTAATCCTAGCCGACCTCCAAACCAGATTTGTTGTTCTTTATCAATGTCTATTGTATAGAAAAAACCCCTTGAGCTACCATAATCATAGATGGTTTTGATTGAATCGCCTGTGATGTGGTAAAGTGCATTCGCTTCGCTTGTTAACAGGCTGTTATCGGAGATATATTTCAATGTATTAAACGTATTTTTCCTGATTTCGACCTGTTCGCTCCGCAAATATCTTTTAAAACGCCCGTCCTTCTGCTGCGCAAAAACGCCTTGCATAAACCCGGTAAAGAGAAGATAGCCATCCGGTGTCGTTTCAAGTAATCGTACCATTGCCGAATGAAGGTAAATCTCAGGGACGGCTTTGTGAAAAAATGTCTTCCCGTCGAAACGGGTCAGTCCAAAGTCGTGACCTATCCAGATAAACCCGTTCCTGTCCTGTGCCAGCGAGTAGATGCCATTATTCATCAATCCGTTTTGGGTGGTATAGTTTTTGAAGAGAAAATACTTGCCGGGCGAGGTGAGTGAGGTCTGGCCAAGTACTGATATGCCGCTTGTTACTAAAAACAGTAGCAATCC
Organism: uncultured Tannerella sp.; assembly: GCA_964442765.1. Lineage (GTDB taxonomy): Bacteria > Bacteroidota > Bacteroidia > Bacteroidales > Tannerellaceae > Tannerella. The sequence continues at coordinate 25,720 of CAYUAK010000251.1, forward strand.
TATCATGCATTTCAATAAAACTTGTCCCATCGCTTATTACAGCAGGCTTGCTGTCACTACTAAGTCACTCTCATAGCAGATATTAATAACCGTGCCTGCCGGTGCGTCCGACTGTCCGGTGATGGTTACGCTGATACTTTTTGTTGAAATGAGTTTCTTGATGAAAGCAGCGGTGTAGTTGTTTATTTCTGCGGGGGCGGTAAAGGCGTCGCCTATTGTATAGGACGGAACAACTAACGACCCGCCGACGCCATCGGCTGTAACAGTCAGTTTAGTGACGGTAAAAGCGCCTGTCGGCGTTGCTGTAACGGTTATCAGCGCACTGTTCACCGCCACCTTGCTTATTCTATTGTAATAGTCGACAACATCGGCGTTGCCTAATTCGGAGATGTTGACCGTTCGGGTAACGGTAAACGAAGAGGTCTCACCAGCGCGCGTTGTTACGTCGTCTATACTGGAGGACAGTGAAGTAGTTGTCACATTTTGCATTGTTGCAGCAAAGTCGAGCTTCACATTTTTAACGTGGATGTCGCGCGAAGTGGCGTCTTTAATCTGCTCACATCCAAGCAGAAGTGCCATCACATAAACCATTAAAAGCATGGTTGAAATCTGAAAGTTTTGTTTTGTACTCATGATTATTGCTATTAAGAATTTCCGCAAAGGTCTGGGTTTTAAAAATACCCTGCAATCATATAAATATATGATTTTTCTATATAAAAGCAACGGCAGGGATGCCGTTGATACATTCCGAGATGTTGAAACAAGTCAGCATTAAAAATAAAATAATCGTTTTCATTTTTGAAAAATTAATATGGTCGACTAATTTTTCGCGCATGGCTTTGACGACGGCTTCCGACTTGGAGTTGACTTGCAGTTTTTTGTATAGGTTGTTGATATGGGAATAGACCGTTCCGATGCTGATAAAACAGGCATCGGCAACCATCTTGTAACTATCGCCCAAAACAAGACGTTTCAAGATTTCAAGTTCGCGTTGCGAGAGTTGATAGGATTGTTTTTTTTCATTCCCATTGGTTTTGGTGAAGTATTCGAGCACTTTGCGTGCGATACCGCTGCTGATAGGCGACCCCCCTCTGTAGAGTTCTTCGATGGAGCTGATGATTTGTGCCGAGGGCGTTTTTTTCAACAGATAACCGGTAGCGCCGGCGCAGAGCGCCTCGAAAATCTTCTCCCTGTCTTCAAAAACCGTCAGAATCATCACATTAACGTCAGGAAAATCGTTTTTCACTAACCGTGTCGCTTCTATACCCGTTATTTCGGGCATGTCGATGTCCATCAGGATAATATCCGGGCAGTTGTCCTTACACTGCTCCAGAATATGGACAGCAGATGATGAAGCCCAACAAAGTTCCAACCCCTCCGTCCCGCGTATCAGATACTGCAAACTTTCTAATAAAGCGTTATTATCCTCATAAATAGATACTTTAATTGCCATTAATAAATAATTTTTTAGTTTTCATACGTGAAATTTGCCGCAAAGATAACGGTTATAATTCACTTTGTCAATCATATAAATATATGATTTTTTTGTCTATCCGGAACGGCCTCCTAATAAGATGAGATGGAAGCATTTCAAGCAAGTTACAAACTAACGTCTTGGGGTTAAAATAAAAAGGCTGCCGGAAGCATTTCCGACAGCCTTTGGTAACGGCAGGGATGCCGATGATACTTTAGTTGGTTTTGGTTTCGTCTTCGACGGCGTCTTCCCATTTGTCCCACATCAGGACATTAGGGTTATAACCCGGATAGCCGTAAGCCTGAGCAAGCTCGCCCTCACGGTTTGAATCAAGTACGCCTTGCCGAATGGGCCAATAAAAATTATGCTTGCTTATTGTATAATTTTGTGTGCGGTTATTGGCGCGAATAGGATTATGAGGACTGTTCAAAAAGTCATTATAATGACAAATCCGTTGCCACCAGTAATTGCCTCCGGTTTTATCCGTACCTGTTTGCTTATCATAATCAGCTATATTATAGGTGTTACCCCATTCGTCCGGTTTTCCGCTCAGAGCAAGACAACGGGAAACGCGGGATAGTTCTACGTTGCGCCACTCTTCCATATACAGTTCTCGGGCGCGTTCGTTCATTATATCGCCAATGTTTACAGAAGTGTATAACTGCGTGCATCTCGCTCTTTGACGTATTATATTGACGTCTGAAGTACCATCTTCTCCCAGATAGAATTTGGTTTCTGCGCGTAAAAGATAGGCTTCTGCCAAGCGGAAGAGGTAAATATCGCAATGGCCGCCTGTGTTCCCGCCTGTGCCGCCATTAAATGCGGTAGAAGAAAGGCTGGCTTCAGCGCCCACATCCAAGTTCCAGTTTTTGTAATGAGGCCAGCTAAACCAGCAACGGACTGTGTCATTCGTTAATATGGCGCCTGTCGTCGGATGATAAAGCATTACGTTCTGTCCATAAAAGGCCGAGCTCCGGTGGTTGTATTTTAAATCGGTCATATTAACCCAATTACCTACATCGTTTCGGTGGCGAAGATCGCCCGCGTCCAAAACATCGTTCACTATCCACAAGGTGTGCTGTGCAAAATAAGTTGGACGGTAAACGCCAATCCCTCGACCTAAACCTCGCGTGATGTCAATTTTCGGATCGTATTGGGCGGTTTGACTGCGGGTATACGTTTGCATCGCTTGGTAGCCATCCGGGGTCTGAACAGAAGCAGAGTTCCAATAGGGATTATAAATACGCATTTGTAACCATTGGCGGAATGATTCGGCTGCCAGCCCACGGTTGGGCATCACCATGATGGATTCCGTATTTTGTGCATGAAGTTTGTTCTCGGAACGGTGCAAGTCCCAAATAATGTTCCGTGTAATGGGCCATGTCTGAGGTTCGCCGCCGGCAATAAAAGTTCCGAGTTGTCCTAATCCGGCTCCGCCTTGTACAAGTGCATAGCCCGAACGATCAATTAAGATGTCCAATTGTTCTTTGGCTTTCTGCCACTTACCGTTTGCCAAATAAATTTTTGCAAGCAACATGCGGCAAGCGCCTTTGTTAATCATTCCTTTGTAGGTCATATCCTTTTGCTCGGGTACATACTCCACTGCCTTTTCCATGTCGAGTTCTATCATTTCCAATATGGCTTCTTTCTTTGTCGAGCGGAAGTTAAACTTAGGCACGGAAGGAATCTGGGTGATTAAAGGGACGTCGCCAAACTGAAAAACAAGGGTATAGTAGCGAAATGAGCGGTGGAAAAGCGCCCTGCCAAGATAAGCTTTTTTGGTGGCTTCGCTCATACCCTTCACATCGTCAATGAAATTAATGACCGTATTGGCATACTTGATGGCGTCATAAGAACCATTCCAGAAGAACTGGATGATATTGCCGGCTGCGCCGCCACTTGCGCCTGCATTCTGCGGGGTGAGACCGTTGGCGATGTCAAAATTTTGTCCGGTGGCTGTCTCATCTGTTTTTGCGTAAGCTGTTAATTCAGAAAAATGATATTCCGTTCCCAGCGGATTAGCATTGTGTGATGTATTATTTTCAGAATGCGTCCAATAATCACGAAGGCTTCTGTCGGCTAATGCCATCACAGCCTGCATACCCGATTCGGAAGATAAGGTGACGCCCGGCTCGTAGAACGAAAGCGGTGTGGGCTTCAGAAAACTGTCTTCACAGCTATTGAACAAAGCTGCACAGCAAAACGTGATTACCAGCGTGATTACCGGCAATACTTTATTTCTATTTTTACTTAAAATATTCATATCTTTTTAATTTTTAGAAGGTTACATTTAATCCTAAAGAAAATGTTCTGGTAGCAAGACCACCTGTTTCAGGGTCGCCGTAGGGCCAGTCTTTACACCAAACGGCAACTTTGTTTACAGAACCATAGATTCTAACGCGCTCCAAGTCAAGGTTTGAAATTAACTTTTTGGGTACGGCATACGTTAATGAGATATTGTCAAAGCGTATAAATGTGCGGTCGTACAATCTACCCGGCGAGGATACCCCGCTGGGGCCGAGCGCTTGAATCCGCGCGTATTTTTGGGTAGGATTTTCGGGTGTCCAATATTCCTTTTTAAAATCATTCGCTCCCTGTACCAGAATGTTACTGTTATTGTCATCATTCATGTAGTTCGTTGAGGTGCTTTTATGCCCTATATTCGAATACATGCTGAACGTTAGTGTCAAGTTCTTGAAAAAAGTAACATCGTTACGCATGGACATTCTGATAGGGGGCGAGGTTTGTCCTAAATATTCCCGGTCTTCATTATTATAAGTATAGAAACCGCTTTGATTTTTTTGAATCGGGTTGTCAGGATTTTTTTTAACTATTGGGTCGCCGGGTCGCTGATTGTATTCTTTTGCCTCGTCTATATCACCCACCTGCCAAATACCTGTCTGTCGGAAGCTCCATATTACGCTAATGGGCTTTCCGATGTGCCATCCGTTGCTTATATCGTTCTTCTCTTTTCTGCCGATTACATTGCCGTTGGCATCGAGTACATCTTCATATTCGTAATAAAGATGGACGATTTTGTTTTGGTTGTATGAAAAGGTCAGGTTGGTGTTCCATTCCACGAGCGGAGTTCTGACATTCACTGTGTTAAGAGTAAATTCAACACCTTTGTTGGCAACTTCGCCGAGGTTGGTTGTTATTCTGTCAAAACCCGCAAAAGCCGTCAGGGTTTGATTCATAATCATATCGCGGGTAGAATTGGTGTAGAACTCAATAGTAGTTGAGATACGGTTTTTCAGAAAACTTAAGTCCAATCCAAAGTTCAACGCCTCCAATTTTTCCCATTGTAAATTCGGATTAGCCATTCTATCAATCTGCAGATAATGGAAATTAACCAAATTACCCTGTGTGTCAATATATCCATACCGGTTAGTTCCCCCTGTCGAAAGATTCGCTAAAGATATGTAGGGGTCGTTAAGCGAGCGGTTCCCGTTTTTGCCCCATGTCACGCGTAACTTACCGTTATTTATCGGTTCAAAGTTAAAAAACTCTTCATTGGTAAACGTCCAAGCGCCTGCTATTGAGGGGAAAGTGGCGTAGGGGTTGCTTTGTCCGAAAGCCGAATAACCGTCGCGGCGCAGTGAAGCAGTCATCATGTAGCGGTTGTCATACGAGTAAAACAGACGGCCCAGCATAGCGTTGGCTGAGTGACGCGTATCGCTGGACGACCAACTGGTATTATCCTTTGTACTGTTGGATGTGTTGTGATAACCCAATGCGTCTGAAGGCTGAAAATTGTTTGCATTAATTTGGTCATTCCAAGACTGTTGTCTTTCAGCTTCCTGTACTAAGGTAAGATTCAAACGATGTACTTGTGCAAAGGTCTTTTCCCAATTAATTTGATTAGAGATAGACCAGTCGTACCTCCAACTTTGCTGTCTGACGACTTGTCCGCCGTGCGTTGAAAACGGGCGTTCCGACGAATTAAAGGTCATTCTGTGACGCCATTGGTATCTGGGTTGGGCATTGAACGAGTAGGTGATTCCGAATGGCAATTTCACTTTTGTAGTAAAAATAGTATTGAGAACGATATAGCCATCATCAAATTCATACCATTGCTTTTCAAAATCGAAATTGGTACCTTGTAACCTGGCGCTGACGCCTGCCGGAAACTGAGATAGCGAACCGTCTTCCTCGCGGTAATTACTAAAGGGCGAGTTACGCAACTGATTAGAAGCGGCGCTCGAAGCGGCGGTAGTTAAATTGGGTTGATTATCTCCGTTACTTCGTTTTTGAAAGTTGACATTGGCGCCTATTTCGAGCCAGTCGGTCACTTTGCCGTCCACCTTCAAATTGGCACGCACGTTTTCGAAGAAATTACCGGTAATAGCCCCTTCATTTCGTTGAAAACCCATCGACATGTAGTAATTGATTTTGTCGCTGGCGCCCGACACATTGACGTTATAATCCTGGTTGAAGCCTGTCCGGAAAGTATTTTTCCACCAGTCAAAAGTCTTATCGTTAATATAATTGGTTAACAGTAACTGTGTACCTTCGCCTCCAAGCCCCATGCGTCGGGCATAAAGGCTTTTATTCGACTCATCTTGAGAAGGTAAAATTGCACCGGTGGTACGCCAAGTGTTGACATCAACGCCCCATCTTCCCAAATTATCGTAGTGGTCAAAATATCCCTTTGGAGCATTGCCTGTCTGGTATGCTTCATAGACGCCTGTTGAGGGATTAAGTCCGTAAGTTGCCGCTTTGTAATAATCTTCGCGGTGTCTCATATATTCCTGAGGGTTCCACATTTCCCGATAGGCGCTTTTTGTTGTTGTGCCTATATTTGTGGTGATGTTGATAACAGGTTTTCCCGATTTCCCCTTTTTAGTAGAGATAGCAATTACGCCGTTGGCTGCTTTCGCTCCATAAATAGCAGCCGCAGAGGCGTCTTTCAAAACATCAATTTGTTCAATGTCGTCGGGATTGATTTCCGATAGTTCGCCAAAAAACATCATGCCATCCAGGATAATCAATGGCTCGTTATGGCTTCCGGAGGTATAGACCGAGTTTTGTCCGCGAATTTGTATAGACCCGCCGCCTTTTGCCGAGGCGTC
>CAYUAK010000252.1:0-2301 GCA_964442765.1 uncultured Tannerella sp.
ATGGCCATGATAAAAAACAGCGCCGCAATTAATACGATCGTTGTCATAAGCCTGATTTGTAAATTTTTTAAGCTGTTCATATATTCTCCTTTATACCTTTTTTTCTGTATTGCCCGGCCTTATTGCCCCGCAATTACTTCTACATTGATTGCCCGGTCTTATTGCCGCGCAATGATTTCTACCTGTATCGCCCGGCCTTATTACCGCGCAATGATTTCTACCTGTATTGCCCGGCCTTATTGCCCCGCAATTACTTCTACATTGATTGCCCGGCCTTATTGCCGCGCAATGATTTCTACCTGTATCGCTTCGGCCTTATTGCCCCGCAATGACTTTAAAAACTCCGGCGGCGGATCACCGCTATCACCTTGCCTGCCGTGTTATCGGTTTCTACCATCCCGTAGATCCGGCTGTCGGTGGCGCTTTCCCTGTTGTCGCCGAGCACGAAAACATGCCCTTCCGGAACCGTGACCGGCAAATCAATGCCCTCCTGATAACGCTCCGTCTTCTGAAAAATTTCCGGCTCCTGCTGCAGGGCTCCGTTTATCAAAAGCCCGTCTTCCGTGATATCTACGGTATCGCCTTCGGTTGCGATTACGCGTCTCACTTGTTTTTGCCCGTCCGCCTCCACTACAATCGCGTCTCTGGGCATATAACCGCTTTGCGTGTAGCGGTGAAATACGATCAGATCACCGTCTTTGAACGCGGGGCTCATCGAAGGCTCGGGATTCTTCATGATTCCGAAAACGAAGGTGAACAGCAATACGAATACCAATAGGATCACCGCGTTCTTCAAAACAAAAAACAACAAATCTTTCGTTAAAGCCGACATCTTTTCCTCCATGCGATACCCGCGCCGATAACTCCGGACAAAACGGTCGAAAGAATCAGCAGCATCGCCGCCCCTAAAGTCTCCGATCCGGCGTTTATGCCTACCGGCGTTATAGTTGTCCTGTTATTTTCAAAATCAAACGAGCGGGAACCTGTCCCGACAATGGTGAGCTCTGTATGATTTTCGGGTACATAGTTTTCGTTTTTGCTGTCTTTGTAAGATACTTTGTATCCGCTGGCCGTCGTTTGAACGATTTGTATATTCGCGTCCGCGGGCAGTTCTTTAAAGGTGACATTCTGCCCGTCGGTCAGGAAAAATTCCGCTTTTCCGCCTTCAGCCAGAATAAATGCGCTTTCCCCGCATTCAACCACTTCTCCTTCCGAGTAGTCCGTACCCGAAGAATCTTTGAAGTAAACTGTAAACATAAACGCTTTTGTCATATCGGCGTATTTGCCCGTGACTGCGTTGCTGACGGTCACATCTGAATACTCATCTATATTTGCGGCTGTCTCCGATAGATCAAGGCCGCCGGTATATTCCAAGGCTTCGTCCGGGACCACACCCAAACCTTCGTCCAAGATGTCACCCAAGTCTTCGTCCAAGATGTCACCCAAGCCTTCGTCCAAGACAGTCGTTTCCGGAACAAACAGACTCTCCGGGGTATTATCAGTGCCAAATTCAGACGCAGCTTCCGGTTCAGACAATGAAGCTCTGCCGCCGCGGTCCGTATCCGCCTGGCCGGTATCGTCTGTCCTGCCTAAACTGTTATCATCTCCGGCAAAGCTGCGACCTGTGTCATCCATGGTAAGAGCTAAATAATAAGCGCTCCCGCCAATGGCTTCCGAAAAGGAAACCGCCGCTTTTATTTCTATATCAGTGTCAGTGAACGCATTTGTATCGGACGCGAAAGCCCGGTCATGCGGAGTCATTATAATAATGAAAACAAATAATAAAACAAGGCCGGAGACTTTTCCCGCCAAGCCATGATTTGTTTGCTGTTTTTTCAAAATATCGTATCCCTCTCTCTTATGTTTCTCGACCCGTTTACGTTTTTTAGCCCGTACATAGTTCTTAGTCAATTATTTTTTAGCTCGATTACGTTTCTTAGCCTGTTCATGTTTCATAGCCCGTTATAGTTGGACTATTCTTATACACTTAGGTTAAAGTCTGCACTTACTTGAAGGTCAACATGGTTTACCAAATAATAAGTATTTATTTTCGAAAGATTAGCCGACCCGAAAGGGATTTGCGAAAACCCATGTATTTGCAACAATCGTACAAAGTTTTGCAAGACGAAAAAGTTCACGGACCGGTCAAATTATATTAGAAATACAAGTAGACAATAGTTGACATTATAGTTGAAAAGATTAACCCGCCTAATTTTTGTTATTTTAATACGGTCTCAAATTCCCAAAGTAAAATCCATAATTAAGAAGCTGCTCGATAAAAGGTTAATAATCCGGTTTTAG
>CAYUAK010000253.1:0-12770 GCA_964442765.1 uncultured Tannerella sp.
TCGCCAAAGCCCGGAGCCTTCACGGCGCATACTTTTAAGCCGGCGCGCAAGCGGTTCACTACCAATGTAGCTAAGGCTTCGCTGTCGATGTCTTCGGCAATAATCAACAATGGACGGCTTGTCTGTACCACTTGTTCGAGGATAGGAAGCATCTCTTTCAATGCCGAAATCTTCTTGTCGTAGATGAGGATATAGGAGTTCTCGAACTGGGTTTCCATTTTTTCGGCATCCGTCACAAAATAGGCGGAAATATAGCCGCGGTCGAACTGCATGCCTTCCACTACGTCCACCGTTGTATCGGTGCTTTTGGCTTCTTCGATGGTGATAACGCCTTCGGTATGCACTTTTTCCATTGCTTCGGCTATCAGCTTGCCGATACTTTCGTCGCCGTTGGAGGAAATTTTTGCTACGTTTTCGATTTTTTCCAAGTCGTTACCTACGGCTTCGGCCTGCTCGGCAAGGCTTTCTACTACCTTTGCTACTGCCTTGTCGATACCGCGTTTCAGATCCATCGGGTTAGCGCCTGCGGTGACGTTTTTGAGTCCTACGCCGATGATCGACTGCGCTAAGATGGTCGCTGTCGTCGTACCGTCGCCGGCTTTGTCATTTGTCTTGGAGGCTACTTCTTTTACTAACTGTGCGCCCATGTTTTCATACGGGCATGCTAACTCGATTTCTTTCGCTACTGTTACGCCGTCTTTCGTTATTTGAGGAGCGCCGAACTTCTTTTCGAGAATCACATTGCGACCTTTCGGGCCTAACGTTACCTTCACTGCATTCGTTAATTCATCCACGCCTTTTTTCAAAAGATCGCGGGCTTCCATATTGAATTTAATTTCTTTTGCCATAATTTTTTATTGATAAAATGTTAATTTTTAAATCTTTAAATTTTTAAATCTTTAAATCAAATAACTGCAAGTACATCTGATTGACGCATGATCAAATACTTCGTATCGTTCAGTTCAATTTCGGTACCGGCATACTTGCCGTACAAGACTTGGTCGCCTTCTTTCAGTACCATCTCTTCGTCTTTTGTACCCTTACCTACGGCGATAACCTCGCCTTTTAATGGTTTCTCTTTGGCAGAATCGGGAATGATGATGCCGCTGGCTGTTTTCTCTTCCGCATCTGCCGGCTTAATAAGCACTCTGTCTGCTAATGGTTTAATACTCATGATTCGTAAATTTTTAAATAGTTTATAATATTAATTGTAATTTTTAAAGTTTGCATACTCTCTTTATCTAAAACCGTGCCAAAGGCTATCGGACAATAAATAACTGCCATTTTTGCAGTCGGACAGCATTGAAAGGTGGCGAAATATGACAATGTGGCAATAGTAGTCAGCAGACAGTAGTCAGGAATTTTTGTCAATTACGAATTACGAATTACGAAACGAAGTTCGCTTTTTTTCACTTCGTAAAAAGACAACATTGAATAATTTTTTTGAGGATAGTTCATGAAGTGGAAGCAATTAAGAGATTAACCACTAACCACTAACCACTACTATCAGCTCTTCGAGGGTGAGTAGCTTTTGTTCGCCGGTGCGCATGTTTTTCAGATTGATTTGGTTGTTAGCGAGTTCGTTCTCACCGATAAGCGCTACGTAGGGTATCTTTTTTGTGTCGGCATAGCTGAGTTGTTTTTTTAACTTGACAGGGTCGGGGTATAGCTCTGTACGGATTCCTGCATTGCGTATTTTTGTAAGATAAGGCCAGAGACAGGATGCCTCTGTTACACCGAAGTTGACAAATAATACCTGCGTTGATTGCTGCGAATCGGGCGGGAATAGATTGAGTTGGGTGAGGACGTCATAAATACGGTCGGCGCCAAAGGATATACCAACACCGGAGATGCCTTCCATGCCGAAGACGCCTGTAAGATTGTCATATCGTCCGCCGCCGGCTATACTACCGATAGCTACATCCATTGCTTTGACTTCAATAATAGCGCCGGTATAGTAGTTCAAACCCCGCGCCAATGTCAGGTCTAACTCTATCGGCGAGGTGAGCGATAAGTGTTCGACAGCGCCAAGCACAAATTCGATTTCTTCAATCCCTTTGAGGCCGACTTCCGATTCGCGTAAGATTTCTTTTAAGGCAGCTATTTTCTCTGCGTTACTGCCTGTCAGTGTGATTATTGGCTTTAATAAGGATAAGGCTAACTCGGATACGCCTTTATTCCTAAGCTCTTCGTTGACCGCTTCAAGGCCTGCTTTTTCAAATTTGTCAATAGCAACGGTAATGTCTGTAATTTTGTCAGCCTCACCAATCATCTCGGCTATCCCTGTCAGTATCTTTCGATGGTTAATCTTAATAGCAACCCGTACTCCCAACCGGCTAAACACTGTGTCAATAATATCTATCAGCTCAACTTCATAAAGAAGCGAATCGGAACCGACCACATCGCCATCGCATTGGTAAAACTCACGATAGCGTCCTTTCTGGGGTCGGTCGGCACGCCAGACAGGCTGTATCTGATAGCGCTTAAAAGGAAAGGTTAGCTCATTGCGATACTGCACCACAAAGCGTGCAAAGGGTACCGTCAGGTCATAGCGAAGCCCTTTTTCGCACGCTTTGGCTGCAAATTTGGCAGGGTTTTTTTCTAAAAGCTCTTCCTCGGTAAACGCCACTAAACAATCGCCTGAGTTGAGGATCTTAAATAGCAACTTGTCGCCTTCTTCGCCGTATTTACCCATGAGTGTAGACAGATTCTCCATTGCCGGAGTCTCAATCTGCTGGTAACCATAAAGATGATAAACGTCGCGTATCGTGTTAAAAATGTAATAACGTTTCGCTGTCTCAACCGGCGAAAAATCGCGTGTCCCTTTCGGAATGGAGGGTTTCATCATCTTCTTCGACCTAAGAATATCATTATGTAATAAAGTAAGGTAGCTAACGAACCGAGCGCCGCTACGACATACGTATAGGCTGCCGACCGAAGCGCCCTTTTTGCCATTATGTCAGTACCCCTGCTGGTGATGCCGGCGTTGCTGAGCCAGGCTATGGCGCGGCTGCTCGCGTTTATCTCCACAGGTAAGGTGATAAAACTGAAAAGCGTCATAAAGGAAAAAAGGATGATACCGATGAATAACAACTGCGGGAAAACATTTAAAAGCAACATGCCGCCTAATAGTATCCACTGGACAATGTTAGACGAAAAACTGACGACAGGGACTAATGCAGAGCGCATCTTAAGCGGCGTATATGCCATCGCATGTTGGATAGCATGGCCACACTCGTGCGCCGCAACAGCCGCAGCCGCTACCGAATATTGGTTAAAAACCGATTCGCTGAGGTTGACGGTTTTGGTGACAGGATTATAATGGTCGGTCAAGTGGCCCTGGGTCGAGGTGACCTGCACATCATAGATGCCGTTGTCGTGTAGCATCCGTAAGGCTACATCCCGCCCACTCAAACCGAGCGGCGTTTTGGAATATAACTTAAACTTGCTCTGCAGATTGGCAGAGACAAGCCAACTCAATAAAGCGATTCCAATAAAAATAATCCAGGGAAGAGGGATAGATTCCATATAAAATGAATAATGAATAATGAATAATGAATAAGAAATTAACCACTAACCGTTTATCACTAACCACTATTTCTGTGGATTGTCTGTTCGCGGTCGGGTCCTACTGACACAATAGCAATGGGGATACCGAGTTCCTGTTCTAAGAATGACAGGTAGAAATTGAATTCTTCGGGAAATTCGTTTTCGCTTTTCATCTTCGTCATATCTGACTTCCATCCGTCAATCTCAACATAAACAGGTTCAATAGTCGCTTCGGCCACCTCAAACGGAAATTTGGTCACTTCTTTACCGTTTACAGTATAAGCGACGCAGGCCTTGATGACGTCGAAAGTATCTAACACATCGCTTTTCATCATGATAAGTTGGGTGACGCCGTTTAGCATGACGGTATATCGCAATGCGACTAAGTCGATCCATCCGCAGCGGCGTTTGCGTCCGGTCACGGATCCATATTCGCGTCCGCGCGCGCACATCTTTTCGCCAGTGTCATCCTTCAGCTCGGTCGGGAAGGGGCCGCTGCCTACACGTGTGCAATAGGCTTTAAAGATACCTATCACTTCGCCAATATGTCGGGGGGCGACGCCAAGGCCCGAACAACAACCGGCGCAAACTGTATTGGAAGATGTTACAAAAGGATACGAACCGAAATCTACATCGAGCATAGCGCCTTGTGCGCCCTCTGCCAGGATGGACTTGTCATTTAACAACAGTTCGTTGACAAAATGCTCGCTATCTACAAGTTTGAATTTCAGTAGATAATCTAATGCGTTGAACCATTCTTTTTCTAATTCGGTGATGTCAAATTGGTAATTCAAAGCGCGTAACATATTTTCGTGGCGTGACCGAGCGGTAGTATATTTGGCATCGAAATCAAAGAGTAGGTCGCCAACACGTAGACCGTTACGACTTATCTTGTCGGTATAAGCCGGCCCGATACCTTTGCCTGTTGTGCCTAACTTGCTTGATCCTTTGGCAGATTCATTGGCGGCATCTAAGATACGGTGCGTCGGCAGAATCAAATGCGCCTTTTTGGATATATACAGCTTGTTGATAACATCGTGTCCCGCTTGGGCAAGGCTCAGGGCTTCTTCTTTGAATAACAGCGGGTCTAAGACGACGCCATTGCCTATCACATTGATTTTGTCGCCCTGAAAAATGCCCGACGGAATCGAACGGAGAATAAACTTCTTCCCTTCAAACTCAAGCGTATGCCCGGCGTTAGGCCCTCCCTGAAAACGTGTAACTACATCATAGTACGGCGTCAGGACGTCAACAATCTTGCCTTTCCCCTCATCACCCCATTGTAATCCTAATAAAACATCTACTTTCTTCATCTTTATATTATATAATAGTTTAGTACTGAATAGAAAATCGGCCTTAGCCAAACCTGAAAACATCCCACTGCCCCCATTTTTCTTCACTTCGTAAAGAGACAGATTATTTTTTAAAAATCAAGGAACGTTCTTCATTTCGTAAAGAGACACATTATTTTTTATCATCAAGGAACGTTCAAAGGGGGACAAAAACCTACTACTTCCCTTCATGCGCTTTCCTGAACTTACACTTGGAACAGATGCCGTAAAACTGCAACGAATAATGCTCCAAGGAGAACTTAGGTATCTTATAATCTTTAAATAACTTTTTTGTCTTATCGTTTTTAATTTTTCGCACCGTACCACAATGCGTACATATCGCATAGTTATGCTGCTCGGCAATGTGTTTGAGTTCATACAAAGCGGTGATTCCGGCAAACTGAAGGCGTACAACTATGGATGCATCCAAGAGCAGTTCCATTGTATTATATAACGAAGCGCGGCTGACAGGAAAGTTCGCGTCTTCCAACTGCTGCCGTATCACGTCAAGCGTAAAAGGGTCTTTTGCCTTACATACGGTTTCAAATATTGCATTTCGCTCGGAAGTGTTCCTTAAATTTTTGGTTTTCAAATAATTAGAAAACAAAAGCTGCAATGCATCGACTTGATTACTTGTTGAATCCATTTAAAAACGGTGTGTTAATGAGCGAGCAAAGGTACAATTATTTTTGAAATGTCAATTATATGCCGGCAAAAAAGAATAATTTTTACTGTACCGCAGCATCTGCTCGGTATAACCCTCCGTATAATCGAGCTTGACGTCTGCGACTTCCCCTTTTTCATTACGAATCAGCGACATAACGGGGTTCACAAACCCCTTGTAAGGCGCCAGCTTCAAACGGGCGTAACGCGCTAATACCTCGTCGTGTAGCGTGCGGTCTACCTTGATGCCATACGTCTCGACAAGGTTCTTGCCGGCTTGAAAATCGCCTTCGCTTTTGATACGCTGAACCTCTACCAACAATTGTCCGAACAGCCGGCGCAGTTTGTCGTAGTCGTGGATGACAACAGCCGTTTTTCCATCCCGTTTCTCTAATGTGACGACCTGTTCGGGTTTCCCTTTATCGTATACCCATTTAGCAACTAACTGTCGATTGCGCATGTGCGCTTGCTCTACATCTTTGCCCGGTTGTATACGTACTAACTGCGTCATCAGGCCGTTCATCATAAACCGGTAATATTCGGATTTATAGGCATCTGCGTCCATTAAGAGCCCTAATTCAAGCATCTTTTTGTCGGCTAAGAAGTACAATGCAAAGAGGTCGGCGCGGGTCTCTTCGAGCGCCGAGCTGTAAGCGCCAAGCGCATTGGGGTCAGTGCCTTTGAGCAGCAAGCCCGAACCATGTCCTAAACATTCGTGCAGGTCGGTGTGAAGGTTACTGGTGATAAACCCGTGCTTCTTAATCAGTTCCCTTTCGGCGTCGCTCCATACAAACTCTTCATTGAACCCGTTCCCTTGCGATGCCTTGTCGTAAGCCTCCGTGATATTTTCGATAGTGACTGATTTAGAGCCGTATAACTCACGTATCCAATCAGAGTTGGGCAGGTTAATACCTATCGGGGTGGCCGGATAACAGTCGCCGCCCAGCATCGTGACGGTGATGACTTTAGCGCTGACACCTTTCACTTCTTTCTTTTTAAACTGCCTGTCAGTAGGGGAGTTATCCTCAAACCATTGGGCATTGTCGCTGATAATTTTTGTTCGCTGGGTGGCTTCCTTGTTGATAAAATTAACGGTGGCTTCCCAACTGGCTTTTATACCGAGCGGGTCGCCGTAGGTCTCCGTAAAACCATTGACAAAGTCGACATCCGATTGAACGTCCTGCAGCCACAAGATAGCATACGCATCGAAGGTTTGAAGGTCGCCCGTTCGGTAATAGGCTATCAGCTTTTCTATGACGGCTTTCTGGGCATCGTTCTCAGCAAACGAAACAGCTTTCGTCAGTTCGTCTACAATTTTCTCAATCGCTTGGGTATAAAGGCCACCAACCTTCCAGACTTTTTCTCTCAACTGTCCGTTCTCTTTCGACAGCCGACTGTTAAGTCCGTATGAGACAGGTGTTTTATCGTTGGGACGTAACATTTTGGCGTAAAACTCGGTCGCTTCCTTTTGCGTGACGCCACCTTCATAGTAGTTATTGGACGAAGCCAGCAGGATGTCTAAGTCGCCGCTTTGTACCACCCGTTTGGGCATCACCGCCGGGTCAAAAATAACAGGCGTAATCTCTGCCAACCATTGCTCTTTCGACTGCCCTTGACGCAATGGCAGTTGAGAAGGCGTTATATCGCGGATACAAGCCTCGAAAAATGCTTTTGAAAAGCCGGGTTCAAACTTATCGGCGCTATAATGGTGATGGATGCCGCTGGCAAACCAAATGAGCTTTAGGTAGGTCTCCAATGCCCGGAACGATTCGCTGGTGCGGTCGCCTTTATAAGTGCGATAGATGACCTCTAAAGCAAACCGGATAGACAAATTGTACCGGTTGTTCTGGTCAAAAAGAATGTCGCGACCCATCAACGCCGCTTCTGAAAGATGGTAGAGTAAAAGTTTTTGCCGTAGCGACAGCGATTCAAACCCCGGAACCTCGTAACGGAGTATCTCTATATCGGCAAAACGGTCGACCGACCATGCAAATTGTCCGTCATTTTTGTCTTGAACGGCATCGGATGTCTTGCGACCGTTTTGAGCGCAGGACACTATCGTTAAAATAGTCATAATGAATGAAATAAACTGCTTCATAGCATGAAAAATTGGTTGAAATGAACTGCAAAGTTAAAATTTTTTTTCGATAGCCAACACCGTGTATTCATTTTTTATATTTTTCGTTTGTAAGTGGTATAAATTCAATGAAATATGAGAATGTTTTGAATACAATATAATTGTAAACAAATACTAAAATAATCCCTCAAAAGTTAATAATACGTAAATTATGAAAAATATTTGTTTTTTTTAATTGTCAGTTCAAAAAAAATGATAATATTTGGCGAAAATTTGGGCAACATTCTATACTTTTGAAAAATGGATTTTTTAAATTTAAACGAATCGGTACAGACTGCTATACGCATAGCAAAGTCATTAGCCCGTGAGTACGGGAATGAGCGTTTCACACCAGCTCACCTTCTCAAGGGGCTGTTACACAGGGAGGTAGGACTTCAGGGCTTTATCAAGTATCTGGGGAAGGAAATCTCCTATTTAGAAGAATGGGCTGACGTCCACATCGACGACTGCCCACGCAAGGGGGCGCCTGCCGACATACAAGGCGACGAGTCTATCCCGCGTGTGTTTGAAGAGGCTGATAACGTGCGTCTTAAGTTTGGCCTGTTAGAGATAAACCCTACCTGCGTCCTGACATCACTGGCGCGTCCAGGTTCGGGTTTTACAGCCGACCAATTGAAGTCGTTCCCTATCCGCGAGAACGAGATTTTCGACCTTTACTTCAAGGGCGAAGAGGTGATGAGCAGCATCGCCCCGGAGTTCCACGAGACACCTGAAGCGAAAGGGATGAACGCTATCTATAAATATTGTATAGACAAGACATCGTTAGCCATCGACCAGAAGATAACGGACATTGTGAACCGCGAGAAGGAGGTTCGTATGATGATAGAGATATTAGGCCGACGCAGCAAGCCTAATGTGATGATTATCGGCGATGCAGGGGTAGGGAAGACCGCCCTGGCCGACGGATTGGCGAAACGTATCGTGGAAAAGAACGTCCCGTCCTATTTAGAAGGCACAACGGTCTATGAGCTTGATACAGGCAACCTGATAGCAGGGGCAACCTACAAAGGGGAGATAGAAGACCGGCTAAAAAACATCATCAAAGAGCTGCGTACCTTAGACCGTGCTATCTTGTTTATAGATGAGATACACGTGCTGATAGACCCCAAGTTAGGCAACAGCGGAGCGGCAGGTATCCTCAAACCGGAGATGTCGCGGGGAGACCTGACGGTGATTGGGGCTACGACGATAGACGAATACCGCAAACTGATTGAACCCGACCAGGCTTTCAACCGGCGCTTTGAGGTGTTGCAATTGGAAGAACCCGACGCAGCTTCTGCTATCACCATGGTGAAGGCTGTGATGGAGAAATACATCGGCTTCCATAAGTTGAAGGTTTCAGAAGAGGCTGTGGCAGCCTGTGTTCGCTTTGCGAAGCGCTATACAAAAGACCGACGCCTTCCCGATTCGGCTATCGACCTGTTAGACCGTACACTATCGGCTGCTAAGATGATCAACGAGACAGCCAACAAGGATATCCTGTGGTTCACGAAACAATTAGCCGACATCGAAGAGAACACAGAGAAGACGCGCGAGGAACTGTTCGGCGACCTGCGTCTTATCTACTATACGATGCAAAACAAACTGAGTCCCATCCTGTTAGGCCTGCTGACCGACGAGACCGACGTGAGCGAGATAGACGACTTCGACCAGTTGCTAGACTACCTTCACAACGCTTTGGACACCTTGCGCGAAGCGACAAAAGTGAAGATAGACACCGCAGGCGAATTAGAAGTGGCTGCCGTCATCTCCAACAAGACGGGCATCCCGATAGGCAAGATACAGTCGCAGGAGAAAGAGCGCCTCCTGAACATGGAAGAGATACTTCGCCGACGAGTAATTGGCCAGGACGCTGCACTGAAAGCCCTGTCGGACGCCATCCTCGAATCGCGAAGCGGACTGAACAAAGCGGGTCAACCCATCGGCTCGTTTTTCTTCCTCGGCCCGACAGGTACCGGTAAGACGGAGTTGGCCAAAGCATTGGCCGAAGCGCTTTTCAACGACGAGAAAGCAATCATCCGCTTCGACATGTCGGAGTTCAAAGAGGAACATTCGGCAGCGCTGCTCTACGGCGCCCCTCCGGGCTATGTAGGCTATGAAGAAGGCGGCCTTTTAGTGAACAAGATACGGCAACAACCCTACGCTGTCGTGCTGTTTGACGAGATAGAAAAAGCGCACCAATCGGTCTACGACATCTTCCTCCAAATCATGGACGAAGGCAAGTTGCACGACCGTCTGGGCAAGGAAGGCGATTTCTCTAATGCGTTGGTTATCTTTACCTCCAACGTAGGAACGGACTGGTTAGTAAATAAGATAACACAAGGGGAGACGCCGACCTCGACGCAGTTGATGGAGGTGATGGGAGCCTGGTTCCGTCCGGAGTTTCTGGCACGCCTCTCGGAGATAGTGCCATTCTCCCCCATCACCGAAGACATGCTGCTGCGTATCTTCGACATCCAGTTGAAGAGCCTGAACGTTCCTTTAGAGAAACAGGGTATCACACTCGAAATCGACGAGGCGACAAAAAGCGTCTTAGCGAAGAAAGGCTTTACCCCGAAGTACGGCGCACGTCAGGTAGCGGGCATCATCCGTAACCACCTGCGCCGCCCCATCTCTCGCTTTATCATCAGCGGCAAAGTGTCGAAAGGCGACAAGATAGTCGTGAAGATAAACGAAAACAACGAACTGACGTTTAATTTAATTGAAAATTGAAAATTGAAAATTGAAAACGGAGGACGGGGAATTGAAAATTGAAAAAGGAGAAAGGAGAACGAAGAAGGAAGAACGGAGAATGGCGGACGAATAACTGACCCCTGACCCCTATACCCTATACCCTGACCCCTGACAACTGACCCCTGACGACTGACGAATGACGACTGACAACTGAAACCTACTATATTATTTACTTATTAAATTATTTTTATTATGGCAATGTTTGAATATGGCATTGGGGGCAATGCAGAGAAGATAGACGCATCGGAAGCGATAGCGGATATCCCCCACAACCGGACGTTATTAGTTGAAAAACTGACGGCCGATGATCCGATTCATCCCGAGAAAGTGGAGAAATTGGAGACAATAGAAGATGTGTTCGGTCATTTTAAGCCGAACATGGATGTGACCTTCGAAGACGAGGAAGGCCAGGAAGTGACGGAGAACTTCCGTTTTAAGACGGTGGCCGATTTCCTCATCAAGAACATGACGAAGAGCAGTCCGTTCCTGAACGGATTGGATAACCAGAAAGCATTCTACAACAAGATGCTTAAGCAACTGCGTTCTAACAAGATCATGCAGCGCGCGTTACAGAACGCCGACGCGCGCGAGGCCTTTGTCGAGGTCTTGCAGATACTGTTAGCGGAGATGGAAGCGAATGACAGGAAACCTGTAGAAGAATGATAACCATTAAAATTTTACAACATGGCAGAAGAATTATTGCAACAGTCAGCAACGACAGAGGGCGCGCCATTACGTCAGCGCCAGAAAGAGCAGGCGCCTAAAGCGGAGGCCAAAGTAGTTACCTTAGAGAGTGCACTAAGTAAGTTAGCCAAGTATGGCGGTTTCAGTTTTTTGGAATCGTGCGTGGACGGCATCCAGAACCTGAACCCAGAGCGCAAAGCGCGCAAGAAGATATTCATGACCGACGCCACGAAGGGTGGCGAGCGCGGCGACCTGAAGAAGACACTGTCGTTATGGATAGGTCTGTTATCCGGCTCGAAAGACATCGGCGACATGCTCGACCGGTGCAAAGAGAAAGAAGCCTTCGTATCGGAGCTTTTAAACAAGAACCAGCGGATAGCCGTTGAGACGGTGAAGGAGTTGGAGCGTTCTTACCGGACTGTGATGCTGTTCTACAAGAACACCGAATCTGACAAGCTGCGAAACATCACCATTGTGAACGCCTCTCCCGAGCAGGTTCGCGACTTAGACAACTCGCGTTTCATCGATTACATCGCCGCCGAGCTGAAGCAGAACTACGACCGCTTAGACCTGCGCGAGAACTACTCCATCATGGTCATCCCCGGCTATTTAGGGTCGAATGCCATCCTTGAGAAATGGGCGAAGATAGCCTACGAGAACAAGGTACAGCTCTACACCGACTTTGCCGACCTTGAGAAACCCGACGACGTTGTCGATATGTTTTTCACGGCGAACCACACGGGCGGCGACCCCTACCGCTCCAACACCTGCATGGCCTGCAACTGGCTGATAGGCCGCTCCCGCAACGTCAACTTGGAAGAGATGGACGACCTGCACGTCTCTCCCGGCGCCGCTTTAGCCGGCAAAGTCTACTATACGCTGATGTCACAGGTGACCGCCGGCAAGAAACACGGCGGCATCAACGAGGTGGACGGCGTGGTGTTCCCGCTGAAGAAAAGCGAGATTTCGCAGTTAGAGAAGATGGGCCTTATCCCAATGGTCAATGAGTACGGCAAGGTGATGGCTTTCTCCGCCAAGACGCTTTTCAACGGCGACAACCTCGGCCTTCAGACCTACTCTGTAGTCCGCGTCTTCGACTACATCGCCAAGGTGTTGATAGACTTCCTTAACCGCCGCGCCTTTGAGAACTGGAACACGAAGACCGAGAAAGACCTCCGCATCCAGATCATCAAGTTCTTAGACGGCATCCAAGGCCCCGACCGCCTGATAGAGAAGTTCCGTATCACCCGCTTCGAGCGCGACCCGAAGCAAAAAGACAGGATCTACTTAGACCTTCACATCACACCCTACTTCCCCGCGAAGAGCTTCGTCATCAAGTTAGACGGCACCAAGGGCGACGACGACGTCGATTGGGAAGCATTGTACGAACAACAAGCAGGATAAATTTTCAGGAGAGAGGGCGTTGCGGAACGTCCGCGACGCCTTTCTCTTTTCTTATTTAATGATGATGAAATTGATATTGTATGAATTATTAACCGAATAAAAAAGTAAAGATATGTTTGGACACAGAGCATTTTTTATAATAGGCGGCGATAGCCCCGCCGACATCAAAAGCCTCATCAACGGAGGCTATGAGGTCTTGGACTGTAATTTTTCATTCCGGCAAGGTATCGACAGATCAGGAAAGGCGACAACTCGTGTATATAGTGGTA
>CAYUAK010000254.1:0-7866 GCA_964442765.1 uncultured Tannerella sp.
AGCTAAAGCGCATGTAGTGGCTGTCGAAAGAATGCTCAACAACATTTGCGACCATCATCTCGAAATATTTAACCTCGGTACCGGAAAGGGCGTCACCGTTCTCGAACTGATAAACACTTTCGAACGGGCGACCGGTGTTAAAGTTCCTTATCGGATTGTCGGACGACGCGAAGGAGACATCGAAAAAGTATGGGCCGACCCAACATACGCCAACGAAATCCTCGGATGGAACGCAAAGGCAACGCTTGACTATACGTTATTATCCGCATGGAAATGGCAACAAAAATTGGCGTTACAAAAACGAATGGAAAACAAGGTTTGTTAAAATTTATTTCGATAAATCAGAAAAAAATTATGAATAAAAGCGTATTATTATTAATCGTCTGTTTGTTAATGACAGACCTGACTTCCGGGCAGGATAAACCGGAGCTTAGACAGCGCGAAACTGCCGCTTTTGCTGAAAGGATGAGGGCCATTCCCGATGGGGGCTCTACCGGCGAAGGATTGGCCTGGCATCTGAGCTATTATTTAGGCTCTATTCTCCGTAACTGCGAAAGCGGCTCGGACGACTGGTTGGAGCCGACCGAAAGTATCCTGAATCAACTGGCTGATAAAATGGCTGTGGGTCCCGATGGATACAAAGGGTTTATTGGACCCTATATATATAATGAAAAGGAACACTGGTGCGATGTGCATGTAGGCGATGCTATTTTGGTCGAGCATCTGCTTCATTTTGCTTTGATAGTTCAAGGCAACCCAGCGCTTAAAGGAAAATACGGCAAGAGCGCCCAACGTTTTATTGAAATCGGGAAACGGGATCTGATAGAGAAATGGGAGAAACGGGGTACCTTTGTCGTTGATGGCCCCTTTGGCGGTTTTCGGGAGTGGAACATGTATTGCAAGCCTGAAAACATGAAAGAATGGTACAAGGTCGAATCGCGTGGATGTCTGCCTTTCAACAAAGCGATGGACATGGCGCATTGTATGTTACAGTTGTATCTTTTGACAGGAGAAGTTAGCTACAAAGAAAAGGCCGAAAAGATTTACAACCGGGTAAAAGCTGGGATGAACCCTTTTAAAAGCGGTTATACATGGAACTATTGGGAGCCTATCGCACCTGAAAATATAGATGTAAAATCGACACGTAATGAGCGCATTTTAGTTCATTGGGTCGGCACACATCCCTATCGCGACTATCAGGATGGGGAGGTCAGTAAGCTGATTTTTGCCTATCATAATGGCGTCACTTTTACCGAAGCAGATATTCGTCGTTTGATAAATACCAATCTGCTTTTTATGTGGAATGGGGATAAAGAAGACCCCAAATGGGTCAATTCGGATACCCGCCTGCCCGGGTATCGAAAGGCCTCGCCATCAGAGGCGTATCCCACCTGGGCAGGAACACTGTGGTCGGCGCTTACCCCGTTTGATGTCACCTTGTGCGAGTTGGCAAACGCCAGAAGGAAAAACGCTAACCCGACACACTGCTTGGAAAATTTTGTACGTAAATATGCGCCGGACGCGGTCGTACAAGAGCCGGCCTGGATGAAAGGCGTTAAGGAGAGCGCCGGACAGACGTTTGCCGCAGTGATACCTTCTGTTGTTTATGCAGGCGAATCAACGGTCATTTTATCAAAAGCCTTAGCCCCCATGTCGCCCGTTGAAATCTGCATCCGCCCATTAAACAGCACTGAAACAGTTACGATTA
Organism: uncultured Tannerella sp.; assembly: GCA_964442765.1. Taxonomy (GTDB): domain Bacteria; phylum Bacteroidota; class Bacteroidia; order Bacteroidales; family Tannerellaceae; genus Tannerella. The sequence continues at coordinate 1,709 of CAYUAK010000254.1, forward strand.
CCACCCAGCAGATGGGCGAAGGGATACAACTGTTTTACGTCTGGGACGGCGCTATCCAGGGTAGACGCACCCCCGGCGATTATGTCATCATCTGGAAATACAGAGGCGGCGAACGCGCCTATCCTCTCACTTTAAAATAATATTCGTGATAATTTTTCCCGTTCCGAAAAAGAAGAACGTTTCTTCGTAGCAAAAAAATAGAATTAATAATGGAAAAATTGATTCAAACCCCAAAAGCATTTTTTTTAGTAATAGCAATGTTGTTCTCAATCATTGCTCAGGCTCAAAAACCGGCATTACCTTCAGGTATTATTCCGGACGGCTTAGGCTACAATATCCATTTCACCGACGCCAAGCCGGGCGAATTGGAGATGCTCTCCGCTTCAGGCGCTACCATTATAAGGATGGACTTTGGCTGGAACAGTACCGAGCGCCAAAAAGGAGTTTATGATTTCTCCGCCTACCAGCGCTTAACCGATTCGTTAGTGAAGTACAAAATCAGACCTTTGTATATCCTCGATTATTCCAACCGGAATTATGACGAAGGACTTTCCCCGTACACTCCGGAGGGTCGCAGCGCATTCGCGCGTTGGGCGGCAGCGGCGGCTGTTTTCTTTAAAGACCAAGGCATAATATGGGAGATGTACAACGAACCCAATATCCATTTTTGGCGTCCTAAACCCAACCCGGATGATTACATCCTACTTGCAATTGAAGTAGGAAAAGCGTTGCGCGAAGCAGCGCCCGAGGAACTGTACATCGGCCCGGCAACCTCCGAAATCGACTTCGATTTTCTCGAAAAATGTTTCAAAGCAGGATTGCTTGAGTATTGGGATGCCGTATCTGTACACCCCTACCGACAGCAACCGCCCGAAACAGTAGTAGACGAATATGCCCGATTGCGGTGGATGATAGACCGTTACGCCCCTGAGAAGAAACATATCCCGATATTATCCGCCGAATGGGGGTATTCGTCGGCATGGGGCAAATACAACGACGAACTTCAGGGTAAGATGCTGCCCCGACAATGGATGGTCAATCTGGCCTTCGAAATACCCGTCTCGATATGGTATGACTGGCACGACGACGGTACCGACCCAAAAGAACCGGAACACCACTTTGGTACAACGAACTATGAATATTTTAAAGACCGCAAACCGGTTTACAACCCCAAACCCGCCTATATAGCAGCGAAAACGTTCAATGAAATATTTCGCGGTTTTAGCTACAAAAGGCGACTATATGTAGGGAACGACGATGTATATATTTTGGTTTTTAGCAATGGCCAAAATGTAAGATTAGCAGCCTGGACGACAATGAAGGAGCCACAAACGATCACTATTCCTTGCAGTCCGGGAACTTTCAAAGCCATTACCTATCTCGGTGAAGCACTTACCGATTTATCAACCGATTTAAACAGCTTGAGGGTGACAGTCACCGATGCCCCAATTTACCTGATACCCGAAAGACCTGATAAATACTTGAATGACTTTGCTAATTCGAGAGGATTTACTAAAAATGAGAAGTTAGGTATCTGGGTGAAATTCATATCCGAAAGTGATAGCAATCTGCCTGTCAACCGATTAATGCCAACAACAAGCACTAGTCATAGTTCCATTCGTGTTAATGATAGCGATCCTGTTGAATTTAATACAAAAACCATTATATATCCGGCATACCCCCTGATTATGAACATGCCTGTGATTGAAAATAATGAATTGGTGATACGTTTTCTTAACACGGGTGGAGAATCTTTTGAAGGCAAGCTGAGTTTGAACCCGGCTGACGGGCTTGAATTGGCGAAATTATCCAATCCATTACCGGTAAGTATAAAAGAAGGCGACTTGACCCCCACACTCCGCCTTCCGTTGAAAAAACCAGTAAAAAATTCGTACAGCCTTTCTTTTTCGTTAGAGCAGAATAACCATCACATGAAATACGAGATACCTGTCAAGAAATTCAGTCTCTTGGACGATTTCTCAAAATATAATGCAAAAACATTGAACGAGAGCTGGAAAATCCTTCCCGATGGCGATAGCAAGGTCGGCTCGGAACAATCCATCGCGCCTGGCGAAAATGGCGCTATCCAAGTGAACTACCGTTTTGACGAGGGTTGGAAGTTTTTACGCTTAGCGCCACAGCCAACCCTCGCCACGATAGAAGGGCAACCACAATCGCTCCTTGTAAATATATCCGCCGACGGTTCGGGAAATATCATACGTCTCCGGTTTCGCGACAGCAGCGGACAAACCTTTCAGGTGAACGGCGATAAAATGAGCAATAAAGGGATGATGTATTTAACATTTGACCTGACAGGCAAGAAGTCAAGCAGTTGGGGAGGACGACAAGACGGCGTCATTCATTACCCCATTACCTTCGATTCGCTCATCATTGACAGCGACCGAAAAACAAGCGCACCTTTCAGTATCCTCGTTAACCCGCCTGTACTTGTGTACGATTAATAAAGAGCTGCCGTAACATGCAACGACCTTCTATCGAATCAAGCGGGACATCCTTTTTCCAGAAAATAAACCGGAAAAAGGAGAACGGCGTTGCATCATCATCCGTGAGAAATAAATTCATAAGACTTTTTCTTTCTACCAACATTTAATCCCTAACGGGATAATGAAAATACGTGAACTTACAATCCCTTTTTTTTTCGCCATCTGGACGGGAGAGTTGGCGGCAAAATAAATCCGCCATGGGGACGGGGGAGTTGGCGGCACAATAAATAAATTTTCACCAACAAGGCCATTGTATAATTATCTTTACTATCTTTGCCGCGTTTAAAAAACCAAAAAAAGTAAACTCTAATTAATTATTCGGAAGAAAAATCATGTATTTTGCTTTATTAGTTGTTGTCATCCTGACGGCTATTGCGTTGGTTATCGCTGCATTGGGTATTGCACGGCTTATCTCACCCCGCTCATACAATCCGCAAAAAGGCGAGATTTACGAATGTGGGATCCCTGCGCGCGGTCAGACGTGGATGCAGTTTAAAGTGGGATATTACCTGTTTGCTATCCTGTTTTTGATGTTTGATGTCGAAACCGTATTTCTTTTTCCTTGGGCGGTTATTGTTCGTGATTTGGGTGTGATTGGCATTTATGCTATCCTGTTTTTTATTTTGATTTTAATCCTTGGCTTGGTCTATGCCTGGAAGAAAGGAGCGTTGGAATGGAAGTAAAAAAGCCAAAAATCAAATCTATACCGTATGAGGACTTTAATGATAACGAGTACCTCGAAAACTTAGTCAACGAGTTGAACGCCAACGGAAGGAATGTGTTAGTAGGCTATTTAGACGACCTTATCAACTGGGGACGCAGCAATTCACTTTGGCCTTTGACCTTTGCTACGAGTTGTTGTGGTATTGAATACATGGCGGTAGGAGCTGCACGCCATGATTTTGCCCGTTTTGGTTTTGAGGTGACCCGCGCCAGTCCGCGCCAGGCCGACTTTATCATGGTAGCCGGTACGATTGTCGATAAGATGGCACCGGTACTGAAACGTCTGTACGACCAAATGGCCGACCCTAAGTATGTGATTGCCTTAGGCGCTTGCGCCGTATCGGGCGGTCCTTTCAAAAAGTCGTACCACGTAGTCAACGGCGTCGATAAGATAATTCCGGTCGATGTGTATATACCCGGTTGTCCGCCCCGCCCCGAAGCCTTCCTCTACGGACTGATGCAGTTACAGCGAAAGGTTAAGGTAGAGAAATTCTTCGGCGGAGTGAATAAGAGAATTAAGAAATAAAAATTAAGAATTAAGAGATTAGAATATACAGTTTATAATTATGGATCGAAATAATTTCACCCCATGGAGAGTTTAAAGTATAGCGTATGGAGTAAGAACGAAATTTTTAATTGATTTTGCCTCTTAATTCTTAATTATTAATTCTTAATTGAATAAATATGAATATATTAGATAAAATATCGGCATCATTTCCGGAGGTTCAATTTTCTGAATCAGAAACATTGACGGTAACCGTTTCGCCATCTTCTCTGTTTGACTTGGCGCTTTTTCTGAAAGACGACAAGGAGTTGTCATTTGATTTCCTGCGAAGTCTTACCGGCATGGACTGGGGAGAAACGGGACTTGGTATCGTTCTTCATTTGGAATCTACCAATCACAAACATCAGTTGGTAGTACTAACGGCTGCAGTTGACCGTGAAAATCCCGAACTGCCTTCGGTCTGCGATGTTTGGAAAGCAGCCGAACTGAACGAACGCGAAGTGTATGACTTCTTTGGCATCCGTTTTACCCATCATCCGGATATGCGAAGACTATTTCTACGGAACGACTGGGAGGGGTTTCCCTTGCGCAAAGATTTCGTTTTTAGCGAAGAAACGAATCCATTGCGAATGACAAATGAGGAAGCTATCGATACCACTTCAACGCTTGAAACTGACGACGAAGGAAAAACAATCGAACAAACTGTCGTCTTGTTTAATGAGGACGAATATGTCATTAACATCGGACCCCAACATCCTGCTACGCATGGCGTTCTTCGCTTTTGTGTTTCGCTCGAAGGCGAGATCATCCGAAAGTTGGATGTACATTGCGGCTATATCCATCGTGGTATCGAAAAGATGAGCGAAAGTCTAACCTATCCACAGATACTACCATTTTCCGAAAGGCTTGACTATCTGTCGGCTATGCAAAACCGCCATGCCTTGTGTCTGTGTATCGAAAAAGGACAACAACTCGAAATACCGGAGCGGGTACAATACATCCGCACGATCATGGACGAACTGCAACGAATCGATTCCCACCTGCTTTTTTTCTCTTGCCTGTGCATGGACTTAGGAGCGCTGACCGCATTTTTCTACGGCTTTCGCGACCGCGAAAAGACTTTGGACATCTTCGAAGAAACAACAGGCGGACGTTTGATTTTTAATTATAATGTAATTGGCGGGGTACAAGCCGATATCCATCCCAACTTTATTAAAAAGGTCAAAGAGTTTATCGCTTACCTTCGTCCCAAACTGAAAGAATATCACGACATCTTTACCGGCAATATCATCGCTCAGCAGCGTATGAAGGGCGTGGGCATTTTAAGCCGCGAAGATGCCATTTCGTTTGGAACAACCGGAGGAACAGGTCGTGCATCTGGATGGGCGTGTGATGCCCGTAAGCGTCACCCATACGCGATGTACGACAAGGTCAATTTCCGCGAGATAGTCTATCAGGAAGGCGATTGTTTTGCACGTTACATGGTGCGGATGGATGAGATAGTCGAGAGTATGCGTATCATCGAACAATTGATTGATAACATCCCTGCCGGTGATTACCGCGTAAAGACAAAGCCTGTTATCCGCCTTCCCGAAGGACGTTATTATTCAGTTGTTGAAGCAAGTCGCGGCGAGTTTGGTGTTTATATCGAAAGCCGCGGCGACAAGTATCCTTACCGGATTAAATTCCGCAGCACCGGTTTCCCGCTGATTTCGTGCATTGAAACAATCACGCGCGGAGGTAAAATTGCCGACCTGATAGCTATCGGAGGCACGCTGGATTACATTGTCCCAGACATTGATAGATAATCAATTAAGAATTAAGAATTAAGAGAGGGGAAAATCAATTAAGAATAAAGAGAAAAATCCCAAAGGGATGTAATGATTTTAGATATGGCAAAGTATAATATATTACAAGAAAAAAGTTTTGCTTTTGCAGTTAGAATCGTAAACCTTTATAAATATCTATGTGATGAGAAAAAAGAATTTGTCTTATCAAAGCAGGTTTTACGATTCGGTACTTCTATTGGAGCAAACATAGAAGAAGCAATTGGGGGACAATCCGACAAAGATTTCCTATCTAAGTTAAGCGTTTCATACAAAGAGGCAAGAGAAACAACCTATTGGATATAATTATTATTAGCGACAAACTACCTGCTTCCCGAACAAGCAGATAGCCTTTTACAAGATGCAAGCGATATTTGTAAAATTCTCGCAAAAATTAAAATAACAACAACCAATAAACTCTCTCTTAATTCTTAATTTTTAATTCTTAATTGAATAATTATGTTTGATTTTAGTATAGTTACAAATTGGGTTCACGATGTATTTACATCATTCTTACCTGTCGGATGGACGCTCTTCATTGAGTTCGTGCTGATTGGCATCAGTCTTATCGTGATGTATGCGGTCATTGCCGTAATCATG